>JBAVJG010000001.1:0-1873 GCA_049687655.1 Anaerolineales bacterium
GGGTTGAACGAAGCGACGATAGCGAAATATGTGAGAGAGCAAGAGAAGCATGACCAGATGATGGATCGTATCAGTACAAAGGAAGCAGAAGACCCCTTTAGGGGTGGCTAGGTAATCGGTGCATCAGTCTTGAACGAAGAGAAAGCAGCGCCTTGAGGCGCTGCAAGTAACAGGCTCTTATAGGGCCAGGTCAAGCCACCCGTTTTACGGGTGGTCTTGACTTTCAATATCTTTTCACGAACTGCGTAAGTTCTAATTGAATTGAGTATCATCGATTTATCAACTGTCGAAAGGTTCGATGTTTTGGAGCTTGACCCAATTATAGTGAATGTGCACCCTGGTTACATCGTCAAGCGTTTCAACGATGAAACCAACCTTTAATTTTTGATGATCTTCTACAGTGACTTTGTCCACCAGATTGCCATTGACATAATATGAGAATTCTTTGCCGTTCGCGATCACTGTCAACCGGTCTTCCGAAGCCCCGCGGATCGAACTCTCTGTGCCTGATTTTATAACCGTTAAGTCGGATATATCCCCAAGCAGCGTTTCCGGGTTCAATGTTCCTTGTAGCACTTGCCAGTTTTGAGCATTTGCCGATATGACGAATGCGTAAAATTGATCCTCTGTAGTCTGGACTCCTAATCCATAGAGAAAGTTGCCCTGTTGGTTGTCTGTGTTGGCCACGTCAATGAATACGCCTGTCTCCATAACAAAGTTGGAATACATATCGTGATCATAGAAGGCCGGGATGAACTTATCAGGCTCTCTGGCCTCCACATGATAAAATCCCAGTTCATGGTAATCGAATAAAAAATTATCCTCATGGATGCCGGGCCAGTTTGTGTTGGTAGATTCAAAGTTATCATCCAGAGCTAATGCTTCATCATATACACGCGTAACATATTCTCCACTTGCGGCACAGCGAAAGCCTGTTTTTTCACTGGCAGGGCTATCATCTGGGACAGAAACTGCTGTTGTCAAAACGTCCAGCGGGCCATAAGCCCCGCCACGAATCACGTGTTCATTGTCTTCTGTTGAAGTATAGGGATCCGTGACCCACTCCCATACATTCCCGGACATGTAGTAAGCCCCATAATAACTAATATTGGCTGGATTGCTATCTACCGGGCGGGTACCATTCGTTCCTTGTCGGACACTGTCCGGGTTGTCCCCCCAGGGATACTTCCAACCGAAAGGTCCGCGAGCAGCGACCTCCCATTCTGCTTCCGTGGGTAGGCGTTTTCCAACCCATGAGCAATACTCCTCTGCCTGCTCCCATCTAACCTGCGCCACCGGATGATTTCTTAAACCGGCTGGGATTTCACCGTCAACCCAGTATTTGGGTGGTTCGTATTGTGTGTCCTCAATGAATTTTGCATAATCGCTATTGGAGACTTCGTATCGGTCAATCCAATAATCAGCTACATCGACATTTGTATTTGTGCTTATCGGATAGCTGCCGGAAGGAACTTCGACCATCCCAACAGAGGTTATAGAAGACGGTTTATTTCCCGCCAGGAAAACAGATGCGCCTATAATCCCTGTTAGTACTATAAGAAATCCTACAGAACCCATGATAATTGCTTTACGTGAGAATCTTTTTTGCGATGACCCGCCTATTTCCTTTGCAGGTTGATTATCTGTTTGAACAGATCCTTTTTTCTCATCTGGTCTTTCGATTTTGTGCTCTACGGATTCGCGGTCTTGTCGAAATTGCGCTTCAGCATTTGAAAGGAGTTTCACCGTTTCCGTATGGTTTGGGATCAACTCCAGAACCTGTCGAAATATCCGGGCAGCCCCCGGCCAATCTTTATTCTGCGAAAGTTGTTTGCCTTCTGTCAGGAGAGCCGATGCTTTTATTACAGTCGCC
>JBAVJG010000002.1:0-1868 GCA_049687655.1 Anaerolineales bacterium
GGCAAGATGGGCGACGTGGCTCAGCAAGGACGCACCGTTCTCTTCGTCAGCCACAACATGTCCGCAATTTTGCGCTTGACCGAAGAAGCTATCGTGCTGGATAAGGGACGACTGCTTATGCGCGGCCCCACCCAGCAGGCTGTAGACTATTACCTGTCATCGGGCCAGGCGCAGGCCGGGGAACGCATCTGGGACGCGGACGAAGTGCCTGCTTCTGCTTCACCATTTTTCCCCGTTTCCCTGCGACTCAAAGACCCACGCGGCAAAGTGGTCGATACAGCCCGTTCAACCGAACCCCTGACAGTTGAAATGGAATACCATTTGACTGCGCCCATCACTGGCTTGCGCGTTGGCATTTATCTGAGCACCATGCGCGGCGAGTACATCATCACATCCTTCGATGTGGACGATGGCCAACAATACGAGAAATTCGGCTCACGCGATGCAGGATATTACATCAGCCGAGCTACCCTGCCCGCAGACCTGTTTAATGAAGGCCGTTATATGCTGGGCGTCAACGCCAGTTCCTTTGGTGTGCGCCGTTATTTCATGGATGAAAACGTCCTGGCCTTCAATGTGGATATTTCTGGCGCGCCCGGAACGCAATGGGCTGAACCGCGCCAGGGACAAATTCGTCCGCGGCTTGATTGGAAAATTGAGAGGGTAGGCTAAGTAAACAGATAAACAAGAACACAAGTGAGTGTTTACCTGCCTATTTATTTACTCTTGTACTTGTATACATCATCTAAAACCCATGACCCTCAAACATTTCCTTGGCTCCATCCCCTACACCGCTGACATTTACGATACATTTCGTAAGAGTCGCCCACGTACGCGCTATAACCTCGAGCAGTTGGCAGCGCGTTTGCCCGATGCTGTCGAGCAGGTGCGTCCGTTTGCGGAGAGGGCTCCAAAGGGAAAGAAGTTGTTGCTCTTCGCCACCCTGCATTACTGGGTGGAACAGGCCGTCATGATTGGATTGGCTCTGCGCGGCCTGGGACATGATGTCACGATTGCATACCTGCCTTACAGCGATTGGCGCAAAGAACTGAATCCTTTTGACTTGCGACGGCAGGATTTGTACACAAAACGAGTGATGTCCCCGATGGATAGCCTAGTGAAATCTGTTTCCCTGCTCGAAACGCGTAAGGCAGCCTCTCTGCCTGAAGAAATGGAAAGGGCTGTCGATACGGCTTCTGCCTTCGACACGATGTACACGCTCCAGGTGGAGGATTTTGACCGGAAATCCGAGTTATACAGGCTCAGGCTGAGAATGAACCGCTCGGCTGCTTTAACAGCGCTGGCACTTTTGCAGGATGAACGTCCGGATGCAGTGCTTGTCCCAAATGGACTGGTCACCGAGTTGGGCGTGTTCTATCAGGTGGCCCGTCTTCTGGATTTGCAGACCGTCACCTACGAGTTCAACGACCAGCGCGAGCAGATCTGGCTGTCGCAGAATGAGATTGTCATGCACCAGAATACGGATGCGCTCTGGGCCGCGCGCGGCAAAATCCCACTGACCGAAGCCGAGCGCGAAGAGATCGCCGCACTGGAAGATGCCCGCACGAGCGCCAAGAAGTATGGCAAAGGTACGCGATTTTGGCAAGATGTAGCTTCGATGGGCGGCGAGCAGTTACGGACAACGCTGGGCCTGGATGGGCGCCCGGTAGCGCTGCTGGCAACCAACGTGCTGGGCGACAGCCTGACGCTGGGACGTAACGCTTTTGCCTCCTCAATGGCTGAGTGGATCGCGAAAACAGTGCAATATTTTGCAAAGCGTGAGGATGTGCAATTGGTGGTGCGCGTGCATCCCGGCGAGCGTCTGATGAAGGGGCCCTCGATGCTGAGTGTGATCGAGCGTGCCGTAC
>JBAVJG010000003.1:0-16084 GCA_049687655.1 Anaerolineales bacterium
AATGGCTGAAATTGACCCGATCACCCACGTGGGGAATCTGTCACCTGCCTCAATCCTGTTCCAGTTTGCTACTAAAGATTTCCACGTGCCGCGCGAGCGAGCAGAAGAATTTTTCGCTGCCGCTAAAGATCCCAAGGAGTTACGCTGGTATGAAGCAGGTCACGGTTTGAGTGAGGAGGCCACACAGGAACGGATGAGGTGGTTATCCAAAGCATTATCCCTTGTAGAAAAATAAGCTTTGGCTGAAGAACGACTTTCAGTCGTCTTATTATTGCTTACCAAAATGCGATTGAAGTCGCTACTACTGTACTTGGACAATTAAGAACCGGATATGATGTGATTTCGTCGGATGTGATCGGCTAGTTCCCAGGCTTTCCTGCGCAATTCATCCAGCCTGTTGTTCTTTTCGACATGCCCCTCTTTCCAGCGAAATTCCCCGTTTTCGTAGCTCTGACAGATCACCAGATCGGTGAAGGAACCCATGCCCCCATAAGCTGAACATAGATGCTCGATACCGTAGTAATCGGAGTTCAGTAAGCGAGCACGCGATTTGCGCATCCATTTCGACCAGTGCCCTTCCCCATCCGATTCCAACAATTGAATGAGTTCGTCCAGTGTTTCCAGGAGTTCATCCAGTTTGGTCGCCATCAGGATTTCCCATAAAGTATTCGGTTGTCGCCTGCCCCGGCTGGCTGATGCCCTCGCGTTTGACCACTTTCCAGAGCGTCATCAGGATGATTTTGATGTCCAACCAGAACGACCAGTTGTCCACATACCAGACGTCGTAGCGGAATTTGTCCTGCCAGGTGATGGCGTTACGCCCGTTGACCTGCGCCCAGCCCGTCAGACCGGGATAAACGTCATGGCGGCGCATCTGCTCGGGAGAGTAGCGTCCGAGGTATTCCATTAGCAGTGGACGCGGCCCGACCAGACTCATCTCGCCGCGCAGGATGTTGAAGAGTTCGGGCAATTCGTCCAGGCTGATGGCGCGCAAAAAACGTCCCAGGCGCGTGAGTCGCTTGGAATCCGGGAGCAGGTTCCCGGCTGAGTCCGAAGCGTCTGTCATCGTCCTGAATTTGTAAATATAGAAAGGTTGTCCCTTGTATCCCGGTCTTTGTTGCCGAAAAAAGATTGGTGTCCCAAGAAAGATAGCCACGCATAGGGCCGTCAAAAGGATAAAGGGCGAAAGTATGACAAGTCCCAATAGTGTCCCAATCAAATCGAAAATACGTTTGCTGAGGGGCATTCCGGGAGGAAAAAGCATGCGACGATTCTATCAAACTTTGTGGTATATTCTGCAACAGGAGTGACAATGAACGAACGAATATTAATTATCGAGGACGATCAGGCTATTTTGAAACTTTTGCAGCGCGGCCTGGCCTATGAAGGCTACACCGTTGATACGGCCATGGATGGGCGCACTGGGCTGATCCAGGCGCGTGACCACACGCCTGACCTGGTCATCCTGGACTGGATGCTGCCGGGCATGGATGGGCTGGATGTTTGCCACCGCCTGCGGACGGGTGGCTCGATCCCGATATTGATGCTGACGGCCAAAGATACAGTGCAGGACCGCGTGCAGGGCCTGGACGCGGGGGCAGACGACTATATGGTCAAGCCATTCAACCTGGATGAGTTGCTGGCGCGCGTGCGCGCTTTGCTGCGCCGAACTCAACCGGAACGCATTCCGGTATTGAAGTTCGCCGACCTTTCGCTGGACACCGGCTCCCGGCAGGCCTCGCGCGGCAATCGCATGGTCTCGCTGACGGCCAAGGAGTATGAACTGCTCGAGTTGTTCATGCGCCATCCCAAGCAGGTCATGACGCGTGAAGTCATCTTCGATCGCGTTTGGGGCTATGATTTTGGCGGCGAGAGCAATGTGCTGGAAGTGTATATCCGTTACCTGCGGCAGAAACTCGAAGCCGACGAGGAGCCACGTTTGATCCATACCGTACGCGGCGTGGGCTACGTCTTACGGGAAGAGTAAATTCCAAAAGACCGGGCAATTAAGCCCGGTCTTGTTGATAAAATGTCGCTACGATCACGTCTTACCCTGTTGTACTCATCTTTAGTGATGGGGGTTTTGCTGATTTTTGGCTCGGCTGTTTATCTGCTGGTCAGTGTTTTGCTCATCAACCATATAGACAATCAATTAGAGGCCACCGTTAATGACATCGTGGGCGTGACCAAGGTCAGCCCGTTTGGGGATATCAACCTGATCAGTTTTCCAGCGCTCGATATGACAGCCAATGTCTATGTGCAAATTTGGGGACGGGATGGAAGTCTTATGACCTCCTCGCCCAGCCTTTCGCAATTAAACGAATCGCTTGACTCGGAAAACCTGACGATCAATCAACCAATTTATCATGAAACAAGGTTCCGGAGCGCCCATTTACGTGTGCTCAACGTACCGCTTATCATCGACGGCCGTCCCGTTGGCACCTTGCAGGCTGCCACAAGTCTGGATGTAGTGGACGCTGCTCGCGAAGTTCTGATTTACATCATGGGCATCGCAACGGTGATCACAGTGATGTTGGCGGCCTTCGGCTCCTGGCTGGCCGTTGGCCGGGCCCTGCAGCCGTTAGACACCATCACAGAAACAGCCGAACAGATCAACCGCGCCGATGACCTGGCCCGGCGTATCCCTTATGATGGCCCTAGAAGGGATGAGATCGGCAGCCTGATCGAAGCCTTCAACCAGACGCTGGAACGCCTGGAAACACTCTTTACCTCTCAACAGCGCTTCCTGGCGGATGTCAGTCACGAACTGCGCACGCCGCTTACAGTCATTAAGGGCAACGTCGATTTGATGCGCCGAATGAAGAGTCTGGACGAAGAATCACTCACCAGCATCGACCAGGAAGCCGGACGGCTCACCCGGTTGGTGGGCGGACTGCTGCTTCTGGCACAAGCCGAGTCGGGCAGTGTGTCGCTCAATATGAAGCCAGTGGAGTTGGACACTCTGGTGTTGGAAGTCTTCCAGGAAATGAAGGTGCTGGCGGGTGAAAAAATCAAATTGCACCTGACCGAGATCGACCAGATCCAGGTCAATGGCGACCGCGACCGTTTGAAACAGGTGCTGCTGAACCTGGTGGGGAATGCAATTCAATACACCCCGCAGGATGGGGACGTTTTCCTGAGCCTGGGTATCGTAGCCGCACAGGCGCGCCTCATCATTCGGGACACCGGGCCTGGTATTCCTGCCGAAGACCTGCCCCACATCTTCGAGCGATTCTACCGCGCCGAAAAGTCACGCACGCGCGGCAAAACGACCGGTTTTGGGCTGGGGCTCTCTATCGCGCATTGGATTGTCGATAAACACGGGGGACGCATTGAAGTCGATTCGAAAGATGGTCAGGGGACGACTTTCTGCATCTGGTTGCCGGTGTATAGCAATCGGCCCTCAGCAGTCAGCATGCAGCAAGATTAGGGTAAACCAATTCGCTGTGCAGCCTGCCTGCACAGACCCGCGCCATAACGACCATACCATTCATTCAGCGACGCGCTGGTACTTACCCCACTGCGCGCATCTTCATAGATTGGGAACCCGTATTTTACATAACGGGCAGTCTCAGCTGCCCAGCTCCATTCGCCGCGGCTGATGACGCCGATTCCCCCATTGTAACCGGCCAGTGCCAGACGAGCGTTGCCCGCCGCTTTGTCAAGTGAGCGCTTCAGATAATCCAATCCACGCAGGGCGTTGGTATCCGGTTGATAGGGATTCTCGCCCGCCTTGAAGTGAAAGGGCATGACCTGGAACAGTCCCGTCGCGCCAGCGCGAGAGGTGGCACGCGGGTCGCCACAGGATTCGATCTGCATCACAACGGCGGCCAGGTTTGGGTCCAGGCCTGCAGCGGCCGCCCATTTAGTAATGGAATCAGCCCAATAGTGGATTTCCGGCGTGAAGATGGGAGAGAGACTTGTCGAGGTCGAGGGGAGGATGGCAGAGGTCGTCACGGGCAATCCGTTGGCTTGCGTCGCAACAGGCAGGCTCTCAGCCTGGACAGGGGTGCTGAGTCCTTTGACAAAGAAAGCCAGTAAAACGCCAACCAATAAAACCGCCAGCGGTGGGATGATAAAACCAGACAGACAGCCGTTTCCCTGTGCGGAGGCGGCTGTCTGCCAATTTGAGGTGTAGGAGGTACGAGCGCGGGGCATAGTCTATTTTTCCTTATTCGGGTTTTGGGAACCCGGCTCGGAGAAGTAATAATAAATTTTAGGCTGGATTACTTAGCAGGCAGGGTCTTGACAAACTCCAATGCCAATTCTATCCAGTAAATCAGATCTTCATCAGTTTGATGACCCTTGGAAGCGACAGTGACCCAGCCAGCCATCGGTTTACCGGTCGGTTTGAACAGATCCACGCCCGGTTTCTTAAGTGCAGTTTCGAAGTATTCCAGGCCAACGCGTACGATCAAATCATCCTGGTTGACACCGACGGCCATGTTTCCATGGACCATAAAGGCGATACCACCAAACATCTTCTTTTCTTCGGCGGCTGCCAGTGGAGAAAGCACACCACGTACGCGCTGCGCCAGCGCTTCGCTAAAGGCCATATTGCTGATCAAACCTCATAACGGTCTTTTTGTTGGTTCTGTTTGCTGCCGCCAAAGGACATGTTCTGGTAAGTTGGTTCAGGTCGAGTGTAATTGCCCTGCGGTTTAGGCGCCGGACGTGTGTACGTATTGGCCGGGCGTGGCAGGTTGGATGCGGGTCGTAGCGAGGCGGTCGCTCGATTGGTCTGCGGCCTGCGAGAGACCGATCGGGCTGTGCTGCGTGCACGATTACGATCCTGGCTGAACAGGCGGTCACCGGCTAGTGAGAAAGTGCCGATAATTAGAACACGGATCAGCCAGACCATAATAGCCACGAAGACTGGCACAGCCTTGGTCAAGGTGGCATTGCTGACCACAGAGCCAGCGCCCATGCTACTATGACTGATGATGGCAATTGAAACGCCCCACCAGGTGAGCATAGCGTTCATGGCAGCCGCCAGCAGCCATGCACCAAACAGGTACCAGACTTCTGCCGGTTCATCAGCGCCCTGCTCCGGGGTGAACATGCGGGCGATTCCCGCAAAGTCAATACCACAGAAAGCGATGGAAAGGATGGTTGCCCAGCGGAACCCGGCAAATTTGAGTTCGCCTAGCACATCATTGAGCGCAAACTCGGTGGTGCTGAAGTTGAACATTTCAAAAGCCAGCAAGGCACCAATAATCATGACGCCCCAGGCTGCGCCACGGCTGATTTTACGGCCCTTGAAGAGCGCGGCCAGGCCATCTCCTGCATTACGACGGTACGTAGTCATCTCGACCTCCTTGTCGAATAGGGAACCTTGCATCAATTATAGAACATATATTCTATATTTGTCAAGCACGAATTTATTCGCCAGACTGCTTTATAATGTTTCTGTCATTTTTTCATAATAGATACTTATCCAGTTCGCGAATGGATACCGAAAATTTGGGGGCGTGCTACGCACGCCCCCAAATTTTCGGTCTTCTCCCAGTCAAGGCGTAACTACTGGGTAAGGACAAGGAGAATCGAGCATGTCTGAAACAAACGCAGTGCCATCCAATTCCCGCTTTGGGATTTACTCGATTATTTTGATGTTCGTGCCCATACTGTCTGTTGTTGTGCTAACTTTTATCTTTGAGCCAATCGTTAGAGATCTGTCGAATACCATCCAGCGAATTATGGCCGTCCTGACCATGCTCCTGCCCGCCGTCTTGGGGTTTATCTTTGCAATTGTGGGCCTGGTCAAAAAAGAACGCAGGAAATGGATACATATTATTGGATTAATAATCAACCTATTGGAAAGTCTTTATTTCAGCCTGCTGGTGTTGATCGCAGGCTAACTATGAAACCACAGCGTTACCTTAGAATCATTTTGTTTTTTGCGAGTCTGATTCTCTCTGCATGAGGCAGCGAGCCAGACCCGACACCTATAAAAACGTTCACAACTACGCTGACAACTGCCCCCGATCCCTGCGCGCCGGAGAACATTTCCGAAGAGGTAGAGATGGAGCATAAGCTCACGCGTGAATTTGACGGTGCTTCCCTATTGGCCCCCATTACCCCGCTTGACCAACTCAACCCCACGATCGCGAATCTACAACGCATCCGTCACAATGCGGAAGATGTACAGGTCCCCGACTGTCTCAACACTTTGAAACAATACCAACTGACTCATATGAACATGGTCATCAACATCATGCTGGGGTTTCTGGGCGAGCAGATTCAGAATCTCTCAACCAGGGTATCGTGCTGGCGCGAGAGCAGCATGATCAATACACCCTGGAACTGGCAAAACTACTGAGCCTCACTATGGTCGCCCCACTGACAGCTAATTCTGTGTAAATCCGTGAAATTCGTGGCTAAAATACTGAAAGATTAAATTCGGGATGTGTCATGTCTCTTTGTATTCACAGTGGGCTAATTACCGCCAATCTCCTGTTTGACAGCGTGATACAGATTCTCTGCTTTTAATTCACCCAACGTATAACAGGGCGCTTCCAGATGATCGGCCAGCTTTTGCGCCAGTCCCTGGTCGAAGGCGGCATGTTCCATGTTGATGACAATGCTGCGGGTATCTTCATTTGCGATCAGCTCTGCAAACTTGAAAGATTCTTCCTGTGGCGGCAGTGTACCAAGCGCCACATTGCCTGCCCCATCAGTTAACACGATCAGCAAGGGCTCGACATCCGGGTGAATGTACTTCTCGTGGCCGAGCACATCGTGCGCCATCAACAATCCCGCTGAGAGCGGCGTTTTCCCACCCACGGGGATATCCACCAGGGCTCTCCGGGCCAATTGTATGCTGTTTGTCGGTGGCAGGACAAGGGTGGCCCGATCCTTCTGAAACACGATCAGTCCTACACGGTCACGGCGCTGGTAAGCATCTGTCAATAATGAGAGAATCGCTCCCTTGGTCGCATTCATACGTTCAGCCACTGCCATCGACCAGGAGGCATCCACTAGGAAGAGCACCAGGTTGGCGACCTTCTTCACGCGGATTTTGCGCTGCAGGTCGCTTCTTTCAATGGCGAAAGCCAGGCGTTTGCGCTTATCCATACGGCGCTTCTGGTAAGGCGCAGCAGCGCGGATGGTGGCATCGAAAGCGATGTCATCGGTTTTGTCGCCCGCAGGCCGCGAACGGATATAACGTCCGTGTTTTCGCTCGGTGCGTGTCAGGGATCGTCGTCCGGCATGGCGCCGGGCTAATTTATCCAAAGGGGTATTGAGTTTGCGCGGCTCGAAGGTGTCGCCGACTTTAACCTTTTGTCCGCCCTCCCACCAGTTGGCGCTGGCGTTGTCGAACACATCCTGTGCATGCGGCTCAGGCTGCCCCTGCGGGGAGCCTTCCTCTGCCTCATCCTCGAGTTTTAAGTTTTTTTTTGAGCCTCGCCGGATTCCTGGGGTTGGGGCTGGCTCTCATCATCTTCGTTCGGGACCGCCTGACCTGCCAACTGTTCGATGCGCTCCTGCAATTGCTCGCTGCTCATCTCTGCCTGTTGGAAGGGTGTGCGTTTGATGCGGTGCGGCAAGGCTAATTCAGCAGCCAGCGCAATATCGTGATCGTTAATGCTAGTTCGGCCTTCAAAAGCGGCCTGTGCACGCGCGGCCTTCAAAATGACTAGGTCGGCGCGGTGACCGTCCACATTCAGGGAAGCGGTCAATGCAGCGATAGAGAGCAGGTCACGGCTGGTATAGGTAACTTTATTGACAATCGTGCGTGCCATCGCGATTTGCTCAGAAAGCTCTTTCTCTTTAGGAAGCCATTCCTCGCGGAAAGCTTCCGGGTCTCTCTCAAAAGCCAGGTTGCGCTCCATAATAAGCACGCGCTCACGCGGATCGCGGATTCCGGTAATATCAACCGACAGCGCAAAACGGTCTAGCAATTGTGGACGTAGATCGCCTTCTTCCGGATTCATCGTCCCAACCAGGATAAAGCGTGCCGGATGCGCAAAAGAGATGCCTTCACGTTCCACCGAGTTAACGCCCATGGCGGCAGAATCGAGCAATACATCTACTACGTGATCATCCAACAGATTGACTTCATCGATATATAACAGGCCACGATTGGCGGAAGCCAGTACCCCGGCTTCGAAGTGACGCTCACCTTTTTGGATAGCCTGCTCGATGTCCAGTGTACCGACCACGCGGTCTTCGGTGGCTGAAACAGGTAAGTTAACAAATGGAGTCGTCCGCTCGGTGACAGGTAATTTATCCCCATTCGATTCGGCGCGTTCTTTACATTCTGTGCACCATGTATGGGGCTTGTTAGGGTCGCAGCCAAAGCGGCAATCTTGCACAACATTCACATTAGGCAGCAAGGCTGCCAGCGCGCGCGCCATCGTGGACTTGGCCGTACCGCGCTCTCCACGGATCAGGACCCCGCCTATGCGGGTATCAACAGCGTTCAAGATCAGGGCACGTCGCATGCGTTCCTGACCGACAATAGCAGTGAATGGGTATATAGCTGGCATAAAGGACTCCGGCGATGATTATAACTTGTTTTTCAGATTGGTCTACCCGGGCAGCGCTTTTTCCACGGGAACCGCCCCCTCTTCTTCTTGTGACGGTCTGAGCGAGAAGTATCTTTCTTTCAAATTCAATAATGGTCTTTCAAGCAGGAAATAGCTCAAACTCGCGACGACTAAAGATACGATAAAAGCTATGAGTGCTGTAAGCAACTTGGCAACCGTCTCTTCGATGATGAGAAAATCGCGGATACGACCCGCGAACCATATGATCGCCAGGTGATACACATATAACCCGTAGGAAATCTTCCCCAGATATTTTAACGCTTTCATTTCCAGAAACCGGTTGAACAGGCCCTCCCTGGCTACAGCGTAAATAGTCACTGCGAACCAATAGTTCAAGATAGAGTAACCCCAAATAAACTGATAGGCTCTCGGCAGGGAAAAGGGATAGCCAAAGTCCTGCCACATCCCAAAACTTCCGGTTGCAGCGAATTGTGCAGTGAACCCAATGAGAGGAACTACGATCGCAAGCACATAGAATTGTTGTTTTGCCTTTGGAAGCGAAAATTGCGAAATATAGGCGCCGAAGGCAAACGCATCGATATGACTGAACGGGAAAGCATATATCCCCCACATAGCCTCATCCCGAAACCAGGAAACCAGATGATACTTGAACGCAAAAAACAGCGCCGTCCGCAGAACCGGTCCAAGCGCAATTAGAGATAAAAACAAATACTTGAGATATTTCCTGGGTACCAGAAAAAGCAAGAGCGGCCAAAATATATAAAACTGTTCTTCAACGGAGAGCGACCAGAAATGTTCGACAAATTTGTGATGTTCAAAGGCAGAACTGCCATAGAAAAAATTGTAAACATAAGCAAGAGCAAATGGCATTTGTGACTGGAACAACTTCATATAGTTCCGGCGATATTCCAATGAATACAACCAGAAGGTCACTGCCCACATCGCGAACAGATAAAAATAATACAAAGGAAAGATGCGCAGGAAACGCCGCCCATAGAATTTCACAAAAAAACCTTTGGAAGGCAGGCTGGCTTTCATATCCAACAAAATACCGGTGATCAAGAACCCGGACAGAACGAAAAAAAGCTGGACGCCCGTCCAGCCGAAACCAAGGTACTCTGTATGGATTCCAAACACCAGCAAGAATGCGATGCCGCGCAAACCGTCTAACCCAGGGATCATGAAAACTCCGGCGGTTATTGAAATACAGAACAGGGGACTTGTCAAGCAAGTACCCGGAGAGCATGTTATTGATTGGTGAAATAATTGTACGCCAAAAGAAAAGGCTCTCTAGGATTTTCCGTGAAAAATCTGGGTATCTACCACTGCGTCTTCGTGCAGCGAACGGCGGAAATTCCCAAAGAAAATCAGCTTGGTCGGGCACAAGGATAAAAAAAGTCCCCGGCGCATCGTCCGGGGACCTCAGGCCTGCTTCCGTTATGCACGGTTTACATAACGGACTGTGCCTGTTGATATAGCTGTTCCTTAAGTTTCATAATATCGCGGCCAATTTTGGAGCCAGAATCGCCCTTGATCTCTTTGGTAATCTTGTTAATGGCATACATTACAGTTGTATGGTCGCGTCCGCCGAGCACTTCGCCGATCTGCGGCAGGGACACGTTGGCCTCCTCCCGCAGCAGGTACATGGCGATCTGACGTGGGAGCGCCACGCTGCGCGAGCGGTCACGGCCAAGCAGTTTTTCAGCAGACAGGTTGAAATAGTGCGCTACCAGGTCCACCACTTTCTGCGGTTCTAGGTCACCCCGTTGGGGTAACAGATCGGACAGAGCCACATCTACCAGGTTGGAGGTCATGGATGAACCGCTCAAGTCCGCAAAGGCCAGGATGCGGTTGAGGGCGCCTTCCAGTTCACGGATGTTCGACTGAACCCGTCGCGCAATTGTATCCAGGATATCATCCGGGATGTAGCGACCCGTCCGTTCGGCTTTGTGGCGTAAAATCGCCAGACGGGTTTCCAGATCGGGCGGCTGGATGTCGGCGGTCAGGCCCCATTCAAAGCGCGAGCGCAGACGCTCCTCCAGTGTGACCAGCGACTTGGGCGGTCGGTCAGACGAAACGATAATTTGCTTGTCCTGCCCGTGCAGGGTGTTGAAGGTGTGGAAAAATTCCTCTTGAGTAGATTCCTTACCGGCAATGAATTGGATGTCATCCACCAATAAAACGTCGATGGAACGATATTTGTCACGGAAGGCCTGGGTTGTGTGCGTGCGAATGGCGTTGATCATGTCATTGGTGAACTCCTCCGAAGAAACATACAGCACGCTCAACCCGCGTGTATGACAGGCATTCCCAATGGCATGTAATAAGTGCGTTTTCCCCAGTCCAACGCCTCCGTATAAAAACAGCGGATTATAGGCTCGGGCCGGCTTTTCAGCGACTGCCAGGCAGGCAGCATGCGCCAGTCGATTACCGGAACCTACAACAAAATTTTCAAAAGAATAACGAGAATTTAAGGTTATATTCCTTTGAAGAGAAACCGGAGAACCATTTTCTTCATGCTCTATCGATTCAACCGACTGGGAAATTTCCTCATCATTCTGCGATACTATAAAATTAACTGAAACATTTGAATCCATAATACCAATCAAAAGGCGGCTGACTGTACTGGCAAGTCGACTCTCTAACCAATCACGGGCATATGCATTGCGCACACTGACGGTAAGTAATCCATCACCATATTTAACTGGTCGAGTGTCGCGAACCCAGGTATCATAAGATGCTCTTGGCATCTCCATCTGAAGTTGTCCGAGTACAGATTGCCATGCCTGTTCTACATTCATAATTGCTCCCTCAACAATAGATTTAGGGTATGGTGAACTAACCCGCGAGAACCACTGCGGCTTAGTGAGGTATATGCACTTTCTATTCAAATTTACGGGGATTTGGGACAGATACTGGCGGCCCATCCACAATCTCAGCGTGTACACATTCTAGCAGAAAAGCGGGCGGGATACCAACACGTATGCCCTACGAATTCTTAAAAACTTCAGGTTTTTTAAGGTAGAGAAATCTTAAAGAATCGTTATGCACTGCGCACTTTATTCAGAACACTTGTTTCAGCCAAAAAAGCTGTACCACTTTGTCCACACCCCCATATATGGGGATTTTTTGAAAAAATCCCCACCCATCCGTATATGTGCCTTAAAAAAGGAACCGGCTGACGCTCCCTCAACAGCCGGATGTGAAACACAAAATCCTGGGACTCAATTTCAAGATTCGAAATATTAACAACAGATTAAGACGCAGAGCCTCGCGGAACCCAGGCCAGCACAGTTGTTCCTTCATTGCGTGCGGACGATATATCCACCTCACCTCCCACATTTCGGGCACGAGTCTGCATGTTGGCCAAGCCATGTCCAAGGGATGAATTCATCTGCTTCATATCGAAGCCACGGCCGTTGTCCTGTATTTCCATCACGACCCGTTCACTGGTCAACCACACGTTGACTTCAAGATGTTTCGCAGCCGCATGCTTGGCCGCATTTGCCAGAGCCTCCTGGCAGATATGGAACATCGCCAGCGCATGGTTTTGCTGCAGACCATTCAGCGGTTCCTTCGGTCCTGTGAGAATAGCCTCGGCCAGCGTATGTGCGCGGTATTCGGTGATAAGACGTCGCAACCCATCCATCAGATTTTCGTCATTCAACTGGCGTGGACGTAAGTCAAGGATATAGGCACGCAAATCGCGAATGGTATGGTTCAAGTCATCGATAGCATGAGCGATACCTTCTTGAGCCTTCTGCGGATTTTCCTTGACAAGGTGCGAAATATTCTCCAGCGACAGCCCCACTCCAAAAATGGACTGGATGATGCCGTCGTGCAAATCCATGCCAATGCGTTCACGCTCCTCCAGCACCGCCAGCCGGCGTGCGTTCTGATGCAAGCGGGCATTTTCAATTGCCAGCGCCGCCCAATTTGCCACTGCCGTTAACAAGCGTATATCGCGTTTGTCAATCGGAGTTTTACTGCGTGTGGCAACGCTCAGGACTCCAACCATATTCTCAGTTGATTCCAACGGGATGCAGGCAATTTGCTGGAACCCAGCCTTTACCACGGCTTCGCGTACAAAACCCAATTCGTTTGCCAGATCGTGGCTGACAAGCGGTTCACCAGTCTTGGCTACGATTCCAATAAAACCTTCATTGACCTTGAAGCGCGTGCGAGTCCAAAATGCCTCGGCAGCCTGCCCGCGATGCAACACCAGACGCAGCGTGGTACGATCATCTTCCAGCAAAAAAATTTCCCCGGCCTCTACCTTCATATAATTCATGACCAGGGCCAGGGTTTTATTCAAAATTTCATCTAATTCAAGCGAAGCGGTCAGCGTAGACGCAAAATCATTCATCAAGGTAAGGTCTTCGCTGCGACGCGTCAGTGCAGCGTCACGCTCCTTGAGATTCTTATACAGCATCGCGTTCTGGATCGCTGCGGCAGCGTATGTAGCCAGCATTTGGATGATCTTCTCGTCGTCCTCGTTGAATTTACTCGCGCCGATCTTCTCAGTCAGATAAATCTGTCCCAATTGTCGTTCACCAGTGCGAATGGGCACCCCCAAAAAAGATACCATCTGGGGATGATGAGCTGGGAAACCAGAACTGCGCGGGTGTTCTTTGATGACCGGTACGCGCAACGGTACTTTCGTATTCATCAACTCACCAATTAAGCCCTTTCCAACCGGTGGATGAGCAATGCGCTTTACCTCAGCTTCTGACATGCCTACAGAAATAAACTTATCAAGTTTCCCCTCATCATCTAACACCCCTAAAGCAGCATAACGAGCTTCAGCCTGTTCACAGGCTACCGTTGCAATGCGCTCCAACAACGTCTCCAAAGAGACATCCTTAACCAACTCCAAACTCGCCTGATGCAGCGCAATCAGACGCTCCCTTAGCTCCTCACGTGTCAATAGCATCGATGAATCACCTCAATTAAACTATTATATCCAATTTTCACAAGTCTGATAGGTTTTGGCAGAAAACCACAAGTAAATTTTTATCTGTAGGACAAGAGCCCATCTTGTCCTATTTTTACAGAGTGCTGTGAAAATATCTGTAGCAGAATTCTGAATTTTGAAATCAATTCGCTAAGGATGTGAATTCAGAAATATGTGCAATAATCAGTAGGAGACCGAATGACATCATCCCGAATTTCCGGATTTTACAAGCTGACTCTGGATAAGCGTATCGCTAAAATAGCAGACGACTCGCCTCTGACTCCCGAAGACCTGCTTCCGTTTAAGTATGGCGGACTCACCCCCGACTCCGCCAACCACATGATCGAGAACGTGATTGGGACATACAGCCTGCCGCTCGGCATTGGACTAAACTTCCAGGTCAACGGGCGAGATGTGTTGGTCCCTTTCGCTATCGAAGAACCCTCTGTTGTAGCAGGCGCCTCCTTCATGGCCAAACTGGCCCGTGCGGGCGGCGGCTTCCAGGCCACAACTTCCGCGCCCGAGATGATTGGTCAGATGCAGGTGCTGGACGTAGACGATGTCCACTCCGCTCGCTTGAAAATCTATGAATTCAAAGCCGCCTTACTGGCCGAAGCCGGCGAAATCGACCCTATCCTGAACAAATTCGGCGGCGGCGCGCGCGACTTGGAGGTCCGCATTATCGAGGACTCCCCCATCGGCGCTTTCCTGGTCGTCCACCTGATCTACGACGTGCGCGATGCGATGGGCGCAAACGCGGTCAACACGGCTTGCGAACGCCTTGCGCCGCGCATCGAAGCCATCACCGGCGGGCGCGTGCACCTGCGCATCCTGTCCAACCTAGCCGACCGGCGTCTGGCTCGCGCACGTTGCAGCATACCCGTGGAAGAGCTAGCTTTTGACGATTACACAGGCCAGGAAGTCCGGGACGGCATTATCGAGGCCTGGGCTTTTGCAGCTTGCGATCCATACCGCGCTGCTACGCACAACAAAGGCATCATGAACGGCGTGGATGCGGTGGTCATCGCCACCGGCAACGACTGGCGCGCCATTGAGGCAGGAGCGCACGCGTATGCTGTAAAGAATGGCAAATACACATCACTCTCCACCTGGGCTAAGGACGCGGATGGAAATCTCGTTGGCACACTCGAAATGCCAATGGCGGTCGGCATCGTTGGCGGCGCAACTAAAGTCCACCCAGCCGCGCAGACTTCCGTCAAGCTGATGGGCGTCAAAACCGCCTCCGAACTAGCCGAGATCATCGTCTCGGTCGGGCTGGCCCAAAACCTGGCCGCCCTGCGCGCCCTGGCCACCGAAGGCATCCAGCGCGGACACATGTCTCTGCACGCCCGGCAGGTCGCCATCGCCGCCGGAGCCGAAGATGAACTGATCGAAAAGGTCGCCACTCAGATGGTGGCCGAAAAGACAGTTAGAATTGACCGTGCAGAAGAGATTTTGAAAAAACTGTCGAAATAGTCTGACAAATCCAACATGTCAGACTTGTTGGACAAAGGAACTTAAATGACTACGCCTGAACCCACGAACAATCCCCTGCTCAAACCCGCCCGACCGGTCGGTTTTACCGGCTACGGCGCATATGTGCCGCGCTACCGCATCCCCGCCAAAGAGATCGCCCGCGTATGGGCCGGCGGCAAAGCGGTGCTGCCCATCAAAGAGAAATCCGTCCCCGGCATGGACGAGGACGTCATCACCATGTCCATCGAAGCGGCGCGCAATGCGTTGGCACGCGCGGAAATCCATGCACACCAATTGCGTGCGGTATGGGTCGGCTCTGAGTCGCATCCGTATGCCGTCAAACCAACGTCCACGGTTGTGGCCGAAGCGATTGGCGCCGTCCCCAACGTGCAGGCCGGTGACTGGGAATTCGCCTGCAAAGCAGGCACCGAAGCCATCGTGGCCGCGATGGGATTCGTCGGCTCCGGCATGGCAGACTATGCCATGGCCATCGGCATGGACACCGCCCAGGGCAAACCCGGCGACGCGCTGGAATACACGGCGGCAGCGGGCGGCGCGGCCTACATTATCGGTCCCGCCGAGAACGCGCTGGCAACCATCAACGCATCCTACTCTTACGTGACCGATACACCTGACTTCTGGCGGCGCGAGCACCAGAAATACCCTGAACATGGTATGCGTTTCACAGGCGAACCAGCTTATTTCCAACACATCACTTCGTCTGCAAGCACACTCATGGAGGCGCTGGGCGTGACTGCCAAAGACTACCAGTGGGCTATCTTTCACCAGCCCAACACCAAGTTCCCGCAGCGGGCCGCCAAGATGTTGGGATTTACCCCCGAACAGATCGAACCTGGACTGCTGGTCCCGGTCATCGGCAACACCTATTCCGGCGCATCCATTATCGGGCTGACCGCTACCCTGGACATAGCTCAACCCGGCGACCGCATCCTGTTGGTTTCCTTCGGCTCCGGCGCTGGCTCGGACGCCTTCGACCTGACCGTCACCGACAAGATTACCGAACGCCAGGGCAAAGCCCTGAAAACCCAGGATTACATCGACCGACGCACCGAAATCGACTACGCTACTTATGCCCGCTATCGCGGGAAAATTACGATGAAGTAAATACGTGGTGGCGGTTGAG
>JBAVJG010000004.1:0-8100 GCA_049687655.1 Anaerolineales bacterium
CATCCGTGCCAGTAACCTGGACTGGACCATTGTGCGTTTTCCACGCCTGACCGATAGGCGACATTCAGGCAAATATCGCGTGGGCTATATCGGAAAAGATTCCGGTTCGCAAATTTCGCGTGCAGACGGAGCAGATTTTATTTTAAGGGAGTTGGAGAAGGGCGAATATATTCACCAGGCGCCAATAGTAAGTTATTAATTCCCCAGGTTGTTATACAAATTCTACACTACCCAAATGAAGAGCCCAACTCGTTCGTAAGTTGGGCTTTAGAAACTACAATCGGGTTGGTTCCCTAACTCATTGGAGTGGAGAGTAAAGGAACTGATCGTTTGGACATAACAAAGGACCTTAGAATTTCCAGCTGACCGACATGGAATGCCTCGTGCCAGTGAAAACTGCTGACATGTGCATAGCGCGTCTTTTCACCCCGGTAGTTGCTGTGCAGTTCTTCAAAAAAATCCTCGCTGACAGTTTCCAGCGCAATCTTTAGCAACTCGACACTTTCGTCCAGGTATGCGATCAGGTTTTCGAACTGCACGGACGGAGATTCCAAAGTAACAGGCGGCGTATCCTGATGATACAATGCCCGGACTTCCTCCTGCCAGGCATGTGCAGCACCTATTGTTTCCAACACATGGCTGCGATTGGTTACGATGTGTCCGAGAATCCAGTTCATGCAGTTATGTTCAAAGGGCAGTTGTAAAATGCTTTCTTCGTGGCTGATACCTTCTGCAAAGCGATGTATGAGCCTGTTATGTAATTCGTAATCCCGAATAATGGATTCAGCTTTTGGGCTAGACATGATATTCTCCTTAACAATCGGAATTTTCTAAGTCAACGATAAACTGACCTACTTGCGCGTGGCTGTGATGATGTAATTGGCCAAAACAAAATCCCAACCGAAATCGTAGCCAACCCTGCTGGTTTGAGCCTTCTCACTGAGGATTTCCCAGCCGGTGTGCACCAACTCCACCTGGGTGCCACCCGAGATTTCAATAAAATTGACCGTAACTTCCTGCGCCGTATCAGACGTGCGGCCAGGGTACCAAGTAAAAGCTACTTTCCCAAATGGCTCCCAGACCATTACTTTGCCCCATTCCGCCTGGCTGCCATCCTTCATCGTTTCATAGATTCGACCGCCTTCGTGGCCTTCGAATACACAGGTTTCAGCTTGTTCCTCACCCACGGAATGGATAGCGAGAGGCCACCATTTGTTGATCCCTTCTGTGAACAAGCGGAAGGCGGCTTCTTGAATCAAGCCCACCTTAATTTGTTTTACAACGGGTTCAATTTTTACTGCCTGGTTCTCACTCATTTCATTTCTCCTTTTTGGCTGTTTTAGTTCGGGATCGTTGGGGATGCCTCGCCGTACAAGGGCTGTCTTTTTCTATTTACTGTTTTCAGAGTTTTGGCCCTCTGCGTTCGCCATCCTGGCAGCTTCATCTCCAAACGCCTGGAGGGCATTATCCCAGAAGCCTTCCACATAAAGACGTAATTCCTCCAGTCCACTGGGGTTCAACTGATAGATACGTTGCTGCCCTTGTTTCACTACACTGACAAGTTGCGCCTCGCGCAGAACTTTCAGGTGTTGCGAGACCGCTGGTTGACTCACAGTTACAGTGGCAACCAGTTCAGTGACTGAACAAGGTCCCTGCCGAATGCGTTCAAATATTCGGCGGCGAGTTGAATCTCCTAGTGCATTCATCGGATGTATATCAGTCATGACTTATATAAGTGTAAACTTATATAGTTGATTTGTCAAGGTTAACTTGAGGTGCTTTTGTTAAAATCCTATTTTTGGCCAAATAAAAAAATCCGGCTCGCTATGAGCCGGAAATCAAAACATAATTCAGTGGATAGTTCTAATCTGCCGAGGTGCGGAACTCAGAAACCTGCTCTGCCTTCGAAAAGATAGGTTCGCGTTTGTCGAAACCGAAACGCTCGAAGACATCTGCGTAGAGCTCGATGATTTGTTGGCGGGTGAAGCCCATCTCCTCGTAGGAGTAGACGTGGTCGCTCTGGTAGGCTAGGGTTTCGGCAACGGCTTCGGTCACGATTTTGTCCAGCGTGGGCTGGTCGGGATAGCCAAACTGCTCGTAGAAGCCACGGATAGTCCCTTCGGGGTTCTGGATCAGTTCATCGTATCCAAGGAGCAGGTGGCGGGGGGAAGGATGCGCGTCCAGATATTTGAGGGGATGTTCGTACCAGTGTTGTGTAAAGTCCAGGATTTCGTCAATGTACAGGGTTCCCTCTCCCGGGTCGGTGAACTGGCGGCGTGCATAATTGATCCACGAGACGGTGGAGGGCAGCATGTCCAGCGGGTTGCGGACGAGATAGATAATTCGCGCTTCGGGGAAGAATTCGGTAAGCGTTTCGATCTTGGGGCTTAAGGCCGGGTTTTTGGCTACGAAGTATTTTGCGCCAGTGGCATATAAATGCCGCTGCAACATGGACTTGTAGAAGCCCATAATGCGGCGCTTGTGTTCGGGGGAGAGGGCTTCGTCGAAATGCTGATAATTGGGCAGTTCGTCCATGAAGGGGAACAGGAAGCTGACGAAGAAGCCATCCCAGTTTTGGAAGTGGACGTTCTCGTCTTCTTCGGGCTTGAAAAACGAGATGGGGTGGATGCGGATCTTGCCAAGCGTGGCGCGGTCGAAGGCGTACAGTAGACGGTGCAGATAGCCGCCTAATTTGTAGTCGAGACGCGAGACGAATTGCGTGATCTTCTTCTGCGTGACAGAGGGCGCCAGGTAGATGTCCCAGATGGTCAGGCTGGTGAAATTGTCGTCGCGCGAGAGCAGGCGGTGCAGGAAGGTCGAGCCGCTGCGGAAGTTGCCCAGTATGAAGAGCGGTTTATCGACGGGTTGGGTTTTGTGGCCGGGGAAGAGAATGTCGTCCAGGAAAAAGAAGAACCAGTGAAACAATCCACCAATCGGCCAGACTAGATAGAACAGGAGGATAAAGGTCAGTCGTTTGCGGGTAAGTCGGGCGGGAGTTCCTTTCCACTTGAAGAACGAGCGGTAGAAGGTGCGCCAGAATAATCGGAAGTTATAGGACATAAAAAGGGGCATCCTTGGGTAGTAACGACTCAGTGAAGCGTCCCGTAGGGATCGTTATACCTACGGTTTTGACATATAAAAAGGCCATGCGGCCTTCATTGCGGACTATTCTAACAGAGAATTATGCCGATAGGAAAAATAGCGCAACACTGGCCGCATACCCTAACACAGCGACGATCAAGCCTAGCAAAACCAACGCGGTCCATTTCCGCCAACCAATCAGTTCCTCGATCTGAGCGGTTCGCCATTTTCCGATCCACCAACCAAAAACTACCATGATCGGTAGTAAGACAGAGAAAAAACGATTTTGGAATTTTCCAATGAAGTCAGTTGGTATGGGGATGTCTGATGCGATCAATGCAGGGATGGTTGCCATCATGGTCAGGAAGCCGTACAATCCCCCGAGAATTCCGCCTATTGACGTGAAAAGCATGGGGATGATTTTCTTCATTCCACCAGTTTCCCACCAAAGGCGACCCGCCCAGCCCCATCTGGTTCATAGAAGATGTGGACGTTGGTCACGGGGCGATTTAGAACCGTGGCGATGGCCTTTGTCAATCGGGCGATTTCGTTTTCCAGTGCGCTTCCTTCTTGGACCCTCGACTCGAGCACCGTTACAAAGACCGGATGCACGCCCTCGGGCACGCCTCCGTTTTCAGCGTACCTCGCAAAGGGAATGACCCGTAGCTTGACCCACACCCTCCCGGGCGGCGAGCCGAAAACCCCAGCAGCTGCGTCGGCCAGGGATTGCGTCAGATCTGCTGGCAGGACCGGGGAAGAGTCTGATGCGACGATTTCAACATCCAGGATGGGCATCTATTTCAGTTCCCAAACTTTGACATCATCAAACATAGCTTGATAACCGGGATTCAGTGAGAAATTCAATCCACCTTTTTGCAGGCGGTTGTCACTGGTGTTGAAGAGACGATTGTTGTCAATGAATACAGTGAATTGTGACCCGCGCGCTTCCAGGCGTACAAGATACCAAATACCTTGTTCGAACAGGAATGTGCGTGAAGCCTCGTTGTTAAAAGGTTCCAGAATCCAGTCGTTTTGCATGTCGCGATATCCCAGGGCGATCTGGTTTTGCGAAAAGGACAGCGAGTAGGTGGATTGCGATGTATAGCGAAAACGAAGGGAGGCTGCTGTCTCACTGGCAAACTGGTTGATCCTGATGCGAAACTCGATGATACCGTTACTGAAATCGGATGGGCCAAAAGTAGCCATTGCAATCGTATCTGGTGAGGATGCGGTCGCGTCCCCCTCGAGCACCTGGTTGGATCTGTCCTTGCTGATTTTCCATTGGCCTATATCATATGAAAACCCGCTGACATTATCACTGTCAAAATCTTCACGGAAGATAAGGGACTGATCGGTAAAACCAGGGGTTACCGTGATGGCTGCAGGCGGTGTTTCAGTGACCTGCTCGTTATTGACCAACTCCATCAACAACGGACTACCCAACAGGGCGGCAATGAGCGTACCTATCAGGCCAATTATGGCGATGGTCATGGCGTTGTCTCTTTTGACATCTTCCTTAGGCATAATATTCTCCTGAAAAAATAATAACAGGGTTTGCGCAGTTTATTGGAGAAGCCCAAAAAGGGGAGCGAGCGCAGCACCTCTTTTTCGCTATCTGTTTGCAAACTGCGTAAATCCTGAATAATATGGTTTTCCAAGAATATCATAAATTTTTATAACGAGGGTGTTCCAGATTGATAGGTAACGAAAAAGAGACCCTGCCGAAGCAAGGTCTCCTTGGATGGCTCCCAGATGTTCAAACAAAACTGGAGAGACTTGTGTTTATGCTACTGAATACGTTGCCAATAACGGGGCCAAGCAAGGTCAGAACTGCGAAAACGACAAGAGCAACAAGAACAAGAATCAATGCGTATTCAACTAAACCTTGGCCCTTTTCTTTGGGCGCAAACAACATGATGTATACTCACCTCCTTTCTGCAATGTTATTGGTTCAAATAGTTATTACCATGACGGGGCAAGTATCAAAATGTTACCCAAACAGAAGAAAAAAAATTTTCCCGGCAGAATGTGAACAACTATTGAACGATTGAGCTATGAGGGTTTTACATCAAAACATACCTCAAGAATATCACATTTTTGTTACATTACAAAAAGGACTTTCACAAAGTCCCTTTTGTAAATTGTAACCTTAGCACTTACGCACATTGCGAAAAGATACCGAAAATAGGGGGGCGTGCTGTGCACGCCCCCCTATTTTCGGGTTTCCTCCGTATTTTTGCGTAAGTCCTGAACCTGACATTTATACCGTGGATAGACTGTTATTGATGGCGCTAAATACGTTGCCGATTAGCGGTCCTAGAAGCATCATGACCGCGATAACAACAATAGCAACCAGGACGAGAATCAGGGCATACTCTACTAACCCCTGACCCTTTTCTTTAGGTGCAAATAACATAATATCAAAACTCCTATTCCAATAAGTTTTCAAACGCAGACGCATTCTATCTATCTTCACCATCTTAACACAGGACTAAGCCAGTTTTCAACTATACACAAGTACTCTCGCTGATGACCCTCTGGTAGCATGCCGGAGGGAGTCCATTGCGGATTAAACGGATTAACGAAAAAAGTGCAGACTATGTCGCAAATTTTCGGATATTCTGTGTTGAGTGTTTATAATGCCAGCAAATAAGCTTTGGAGGTAGAGATGAGTACGAATAATGGTTTTGACCGGTTCAATGGACGTCATTGGGAGACAGGCAGCATCCATAACGCGCTGGCCCTGCAGGGAATTACAGCTCCCCATACGGGGGAGGCCTACTCGGAGTCCATTTTGCTGGGCGTGAGCGGTGGGATTGCCTTAGGTTACTTTACGTTTGAATACAAAGGTTATCTGCCTCACCTGGCACTGCTCACGCGTAACACCTTCGATCCCTTCCAGACGATTCTGGAACGCCTGGGTATCGCGCAGGATGTGAGGCAGACCAACCAACCGGAGATCGCCGAAAAAAATCTCAGGGAGGCGCTGGAGAGCGGACTGTGTCCCCTGGTCTGGGCAGACCAGTTCAGCCTGCCGTATAACGCTCTGGATGCAAACGATGCGATGTGGGCCATGTTCCCCGTTCTGACTTTTGAATTGGACGGAGAAAATGTCCTGGTTGCAGACCGTTCCAGCCAGCCTTTTCGACTGTCTATGGATGAACTGACCAGGGCACGCGGACGGGTCAAGCAAGATCGATACCGCTTCATCACCCTGGACGCGCCTCAACCTGCCCGGCTGGCTGCTGCCGTTTCGAAGGGAATTTACCAGTGCATACAGTTGTTCACCGAGAAACCACCCAAGGGAGCGCGCCACAATTTTGGTTTTGCTGCCTATCAACGACTGGCTGATATGCTGGTCAACACGCGCAACAAGAGTAGTTGGGAGCGTTTCTTTGCTCCCGGCGTACGCATGTACCATGCGCTGGCCGGTGCAGTGGGACAACCCGGCGCGTATTCCTGGGTCCAGACCTGGGGATCAGCTCCCGGCGCGGAACGCGGCCTGTATGCGGATTTCCTCGACGAAGCGACGGTGATATTGAAGAAGCCGGCCTTGAAAGAAGCGGCAGATCATTTTCGTGCGAGTTATTCTATATGGCTCGAATTTGCGGATGCTTTGCTTCCGGATGATGTTCCCCTCCTGGGGGAGAGCAAAATGCTGATTCAGCGCGAACACGATTTGTTCATCGAACAGGGCGACGCTGCCCGGGAGGAGATCAAAGACATCCATGCGCGCCTCAATGAGTTACTAGCCAAAGCTGAGACTGATTTTCCTCTATCACTAGCCGAAGCAACAGACTTCCGCGTTCACTTGCGGGATTTACTGTTGAAGATCAGTGACATTGAGCAGAAGGCGGTCGATAGCCTACAACGCGCGGTGGTATAAAATTGACTACATTGTTCCTTTCCCGCCTCGCTTCACAAACTCATTTAGTGATTTTGTCAGGTTATTCAGCAGGTCAGGGACCAGAGTGGTCAGGTCACTGATCGCGCTGTAGCCGGATTCCAGGAGTTTTTGGTCCAGATTATTGTCCAATTCGTATTGAAGCTTGCGAGCCTTGTTGGTGATGATCTGTCTCTGTTTTTTTAGCTTGATACGCGCTTCCCTGCGCTTATTTTTACTTTTTTCGTCTTTCCCTTTGATATTGTTCCAATCTTGGTACAGGTTTGTGAACTTTTCTATATCCTTGTAAATAGGCCCAGTCATTAATCCGCCCTTGGGAATCTCTGTGGCCGCGTTGCCAAAGTATTCCAGCGAAGCCTGGATTTTATTGCAAATCTCATCTTCCAGTCCTGTGGTTTCAAGGTTATACAGGTCATCCAATAGATTAGTCAAGATGTTCTTGCGGAAGTAGTTGAAGGACCAGAGCGTTGAACCCCGACTGCTGTCCACCTCTCGTGATTCGGTCTTTTGAATACTTTTCTTTTTCTTACTGCCTTTACCATCAGATGCCATCGAGTTCCTCCGTTCCACTGGGAAGATTGTGGCAGTATAGCATAAGTTTCAATATACGCCTGCTGGATAGCAGGGATTGGAGGTATCCCCAATATGCCTGTATGCCTGTTTTCCCGCAGCAATTTTGGCTCAACCAGCCCGGCGGCTGTAGCGCGCATTTCCAGCCAGTTGTCCTCGGCCCAGGTTCCAACTTTGTCTAACAGAAGATCCATAGCAAGCATGCCAACGCGTTGCAGCGCCATCGCAACCGCCTCGCGGATGCGCCAGCGTGGATCGGATGCATAAACGTGCAAAGTAGGCCACAGGTCGGTCTGGCCTTCAGCGATCAACCTGCCCAGCCCTTCAACACCGCAGAACGCCAGGAATTCATCTGGTGTGTTGACCGGCGCGCGTTGAGGCGTGAAGCCCAGGAAGTGCTCAACACGTGTGCGATCTTCCAGGTCGGCTGCCGCGTGGGCCAGTTCCAGATTCCCGCGCGGACCGGGCAGATTGGACTCTCCGCGCAGATATTCGTCCCAATCCTCCAGATTTTTCAAGATTTCGCGATAGCTATCCACTTTGCT
>JBAVJG010000005.1:0-5106 GCA_049687655.1 Anaerolineales bacterium
CCCCAATCCCGATCAACCAGCGGCGGGTCGCAGTTTGGGAGACGGCCGGGGCGGTGTCCAACATCCAGCGCTGATCAAACCCGAGCAGAGCGGCTTGTCCCAGACCGAAATTGATGTACATAATCAGCAGGCTCAGGCCGTAGATGCTGAAGATCGAGACGGGCTGGATGAGCCAGGCCTGGCTCCACAAAGTGTAGTTGACAAAGCCCCAGGTGGCGATGCCGGGGATGAAGGTGCGGATGAGTTCGAACCCGACCCAGCTGAAAACGCCGTTCAAAATGAACCAGCGATAATGGGTCTGTTCGTGGAAAGCGCGCAGGCGTTTTTCCGCCAGCAGATTGATGAGGAACCCGATGGCGGGCAGGGCGAGCATGATCCCGCCGGGGAAGAACGATGGGCCAAAGTAGAGATACATCCAGACACCGATCATCACGGCGGGGGCCAGGCTGGAGAGTTTGGCAGGCATCACCCGGTACTGGGCGATGATGAGCGGGACAAAAGCGACGAACACCAACGGCCAGACGTTGTACGGTGCGAAAGCGGAAGTGAGCATGATCCCGCTGGCGAAGGATAAGGCCAAACCGATGGCAATGCGGATGGCGGTATTGGTTTTGGCGGAAGCTACAGGTTGGGAAAGAGTTTGAGTGGACATTTGGGTCTCCTGAAAATTGTTATTCATTGAACGATGTAATAAGGATAGCAAGTAGACCAGGATTTGTGATCGGCTGTTCAGATATAAAGGAGACACATCAAGATGATTAATAAATAACCAGACGGCGGGTATTTAACCCAACCATCTGGTTATTATGTGGACGGTACCTAAAGCATTAAGTTGTTGTCCAAGCACTAGCGCTATGAGAAACAATCCGCCGAGCGTGTCCAAGGTCATGTGAAAAATCAGTCCTAGTGTAAAATTCCGCATCAAGAACTTCGAACATTTCTAGTTTTTTTTCAATATGAGCATTCTTTTCTGTCTGGATGACGTTGCACGGAGATTATGGTGACGCCCAAATCAAAGATGCGATTGAACAAGCCGTGCAGCGCAGACTGGTCAAACTCTCCGCGGATGATCGTCTGGCCGTTAGCATTGGATGTAACCTCCAGCCCCTCGAGCCAACGCAGCCAGCGTTCATCGAGAATTCCTTCGAGACAGATTTGATAATGAGTGGGTTGATCCGTAGATTTCATCGTGTCTTTATCTTCTGATTTGGTTAAATCGCTTGTTTGATGCTCGTGCCAACAGCTTCGGGCAGGGGATTGCTTTTCTTTTCCATGTTCATTACAGCGGGTATGAATAGACCGGTCACCGCCATAAAGATGCACAGAATGCCTCCGAGCAGGAACCAGGCCTGGATCCCAACCTGATCGGCAACGGGGCCAGCGATCATCAATCCGAGCGGCACAATCCCTGTGCCAACGCTGCTCAGGAGGGAAAAAACGCGGGCTTGCATATCGGGTTCAACCGTGGATTGAATGACGGCAAAGAAGGGTCCCATAGTTATTGGGGTCATGAAACCAATCAATAGTGCTCCGCCAACCGCCAGGAAAATTGACGAGGCAGGCGCCAGGGCAAGGATCAGGGTGCCTGCTCCCATCCCCATCAATCCAACCAGCGAGGTGAGTATCTTGCGCGAGAAGCCGCCCCAAACACTCAGCAACACGCCGCCGAGGATCATGCCTGCGCCCATGGCAGATTCCACCCAACCCAGCTGGATGGCGCTTCCGCCAAAATAGTCCTTGACCATGAGCGGGAGCAGCGAAAAGGCAGGGATGATCGTGAAATTAATGCCTACCGTCATCAGCCCAATGATCAACAAACCGGGCCAACCGATCATATAACGTAAGCCTGCTTTGAAATCTGTCCAGACGGTTGTTTTTTCTGCATCTACCGCGTTTCGTTCTGGTTGGGGGATGTTGATGAAGAACAGCGGCAGGATGGCAAATAAAGCTGTGATCACGTCAATGGATAGGATGCCCTGCATGGACAGCAATCCCAACAGTAAGGCACCCAACGGTGCAGCAACCACGTTCAGTCCGCCTTCGAGCAGTTGGTTGAGTCCCTGAATGCGGGTCAGGTGTTCGACCGGTACCATCAGGGAAGTAGAAGCGTGCATGGCGTTGACGTGGAATGCACCTGCCAAAGAGCGGATAAAGAGGATGACAAAAATATGCCAGATTTCGACGACATCCAGCGCAAACAGAACTGCTAAAGCGATGGTTGCCAGCGCCTCGATGCTGTCAGCCAGTAACATAATCCGGCGACGATTCCAGCGGTCGACCAGTGTTCCAATGAATGGGCCGAGAACGACGTTGGGCAGCATCCCGACCAGGGTGGCGGTTGCCAGCACAGTGGCTGAACCCGTCTGGACCGTCAGGTACCAGATCAGAGCGAATTGCACCAATTGGCTGCCTAAAATAGAAAGTGCTTGTCCACTCCAGATGGTGAAAAAAGTTTTTTTCCAAGGTTTGTTGTCTTGAATTGAAAATTGCGTTGTCATGAGAGTACTCCTTGCTTTTCATTATGGGTCATCCTTGAGGGCAAGGAGAAAAGTTCTTCGCCCTCAAGGATGGTTCCGGGAAACCGTTTCATCTCATCCGAGTATTATCCGGCTGTTGCGGAAAGTGATTTTTTCGTCACTTCATCCGCTTCATAGGTTATTTCACTGTCTCGCTCTGGCATAAGCACCTCGGTAACGCCGGATCCTTTTTTGAACATCGTATGCCGATTGAGAATAACGATGACCACTGCCACGATGCCGAAAACGAGGTTGTCCCATGGTTGAGTATCAGGAAAGATAGGATTCATCATCTGAAAGTGCCACAAGTAAGCGATCAACAGACTACCGCGGGAAGCATTGAACAGAGGGGTGATGATGATATTGAGAGCGATGACGCCTCCAATATACGGCACGAGGGACCAGGAACTATATTGAAGCCCCCCTCCTAGCAGGAACGCTGGGAAGTGCCAGACTGCGTGAATGATACCTATGGTTAAGCCAGCCCAAAAGGGAGCCATTTTGCGCTGAAACAGAGGTAGGGCGATTCCCCGCCAGCCGAACTCCTCGAGTGTACCCAGGAAAAAGGAGTGTGCCAGCGCTGGGAATACCAAAGTCCAAGGGGAAAAGGGAAAGGGATCGCTGATCGAACCATTCAGTGCGGCAGCAAGGTAAGCGAAGGCAGGAATGCCCAAGAGCAAGAACCACCACCAGACTCGGGGCATCCGCCATAAGGACAATCGCCGAAAGAAGCTTCCCAGCCCTTTCAGACCGTACGTACGCCAGACCAGGAAAATGGCAGCAAAGCAAGGTGCATATACAGCAAGAATAAATAAGGGATTGCTCGAGGTGATTTCACCAAAGATCGCTACAACCTGGTCGTTGAAAAAGATCAGCAGTGCAGCGATCCCCCAGGTTAATCCAAATGTAAGGGTCAGGAACGGAACGAGAGTTTTTGTTTTCATTGTGTATTCTCCTTTTTGATTATTTTTGATGTCGGATTTTTTGTTCATGATATTGTCTCCTTCTAGGTTGTTTTTGACGATGGTTACAGTTTATAGTTTTATGCGGCTTTTGTCCCCTATCGGAAGATAGGTTGGGTGGGTAGGTTAGGGGGTAGGTTAATTAAAAAGAGCCGTTTTCACGGCTCAAACTTCGTACAATCAAGCATGTCATTGCGAGGGAGCGCTTCCTAGCGACCGAAGCAATCTCCCGATATCAAAGAGACTGCCGCGTCGGCTTCCAGCCGCCTCGCAGTGACACTTTGTACGATGTTTATATAATTTCTCGATTAAAAGCCCAATTCTCTGGCCCGGGCGGTGGCCTGCGAACGGTTGCTGACCCCCAGCTTTTGCAGGATATTGTGAACGTGCCACTTGGCAGTCCCCACGCTGATGACCAATTCGTCGGCAATTTCACGGTTGGTTTTGCCCGCTACTATCAAGCCCAATACGCGCAATTCTTGCTCGCTGAGTGGGTCAGGCAACTGGTCGAGAGGCGATTTTCCAGATTCAGCCTGGAGACTCTCCAGGATAACGTCTACAAGTTCGGGGGCGGCCTGACGCGCATTTGGCAGCAAATCGAGCAGCGCTTCTCCTTCATCCAAAAAGATACGGATAAAGCCTTCGGGGGCCGCCAATCCCAGCGCCTGGGACAGCCAGTCTACGGCGGCTGGGATGTCTTTTTCGGCGCGATGGAATAATGCCATCAGAATCATCGTCTCAATAACGGTTCGAACGAGACCTTGAGCCTGCGCTTGCTTAAGTAGAGTATCCAGGATGGACGGCACTTTTTCACGATCGTCCGTTTTCAGCAGGATGCGCACGAGGGTCAGTTCCGCTAATTCGTGCGGTTGGTCAGGGCGGTCAGCCTGGTATTCGATCGCCCACTGCGCTGCTGCGCTTTCTTGATCAGTGTAGAGTTGCAGGTTTGCAATGTAGGCTGCCGCGAGCATGGACATGCGTTCCACACCGAAGCCTTGAATGATCGTGTTCATTTCCTGGGCGACCTCGAAGGCATTCGATACGCGCCCTAGATAGGCATGTACACGGGCGAGAAACAATAGCCCTAAAATCACGTCATCGATTAAGCCGCCTCGACGGGATAACGCAATACCATTTTGCAAGAATTCCTCGGCAGCGGCGAGATCGTTTCGCTCGAGAGCGATGCTGCCGAGAATGGTCTCTGCCATACCTAGGGGGGGAAATCGTTTGCCCCCTGCGATTTGTATTGCACCTTGGCAGGCTTGCTCCGCCTGACTTAACTGTCCCTGGCTGATCTGTACCTGTGCCGCTGCGCCAAGCGCATGAATGGCAAGAGAAAGCACCAAGGCGGATTGCGCCTCTTCACTTGATTTCAAATAATTCTGTATCGCAAGTGCGGTTTGTCCGGAGACTTCGTACGTCAGCCCCAGACTGAAAAATCCGCGCGCATGCTGCAAATGACGTTCTTGTGGGATTCGTTCCTGGGCAAAAGTGATCTTTTCGATGGCTTGTTGCGTATCCCCACGCACGGAGGCGATTGCGCCGCGGTACAACGAGGCCAGTGCCAGCATTTGCTCTTTTTCAGGCGAGGAGGCCATGGCCTGCAACGTTTCCTCGGCCTGGTCAAT
>JBAVJG010000006.1:0-1883 GCA_049687655.1 Anaerolineales bacterium
GAGTCGATGCGGTCGGTCAGCGCCAATACCACACCGTCCTGCGTACCCGGGACAGGCTGGTACTGCTCGCCGATGGCTGTTGCCACCTCGGGCTCTTCTCCGCTGCGCAGCGCGTACTCGCGCCCGATAATACCCTGCAGAGAGGTCATCTCGGTCACCATCTGGGTGGTCAGGTCAGCTTTGGAAAGGTAGACCGCGCGTGCCAGGTGCTTGAGCCGGGTCACATCTTTTATATTTACCAGGGCACACAGTTTCGCGCTGAGTTTCAACATACGGTCGGACTTGTCCAGCATAGAGCCCAGTTTGGTCTGGAAGATGAGTGTACTTAGATCTGGACGATATTCTTCGAGTGGCTTCTTGATATCTTCGCGCACGAAGAAGTCGGCATCCGCAAAGCGCGCGTTGAGCACGTGTTCGTTGCCCTGGCGGACGATGTCGAGGTGCAGATCGTCACCGTTGCGGATTGCGATGAAGTATGGCAACAATTTGCCATTCTTTTCAACCGGGAAATAGCGCTGGTGTTTCTTCATCACAGAGATGAGCACATCTCGTGGGAGACTCAGATATTCTTCGGGGAAGCCGCCCAAGACGGCCGTAGGCATCTCGACCAGGTTCGCCACTTCGTCCAACAGACCGGGTTCGATGATGGCCTGGCCTTTGACCAGGTCGGCGGCCTGATTCACCTGTTCTACAATCTGGGACTTGCGTTCTTCCACATCGATGACGATGCCAGCATTCTTAATCACATCAAAGTATTTGTCAGCGGAGGGTATTTTGATCTCAGGTGAATCATACGGACGCAGGCCGCGAGTGACATTTCCAGCTACCACACCCGCATACTCGAACGGGATAACGGTCTCGCCCAGCAGGGACACAAACCAACGGATGGGACGCGAGAAGGCCACACCAGAATCGTTCCATCTCATTGACTTTTTGAAGTTGATACCCTCTACCAAGTCAGGCAGAGCATCGGACAGTACTTCAGGGGCCGGGCGTCCGGTCTGCTTGACGACAGCGACAACGTATTTGCCGCCGTCGATCTCGCGCGTTTCCAGCGCGGACACGTCCACACCCTTGCCGCGTGCAAAACCTTCGGCGGCTTTGGTGGGCACCCCATCCGCATCGAAGGCACGTTCAGCGGGCGGACCTTTGACCAGCTCTTCCAGGTCGGGTTGGTTCGGGCTAAGACTCTCTACGAAAACGGCAGTACGCCGGGGCGTGGCTTCGATGCGCACGGGGCCATGTTCCAGGCGCAGTTCATCCAGCCAGGCCGGAACCCGCTCACGGAGCTGAGTCAGCATGGATTCGACATCGGAATGGGGTAATTCCTCTACACCGATTTCCAAGATAAACGGGAATGGGGAATCGGGAGTCGGGAGTTTTGATGCGTGATCTGTGACGAGTGATGATTGCTTTTTCTCGGTTCCTGCATTTTCATGCAAAAGTGGATATTCGAGTTGTTGACGCTGCTCCAAATAGGCATCGGCTACATTGCGGGCCAGGCCGCGCATACGACGGAAGTAGCCCTGGCGTTCTGCCACCCCGATGGCGCCGCGCGTATCGAGGATGTTGAAGGTGTGCGAGCACTTGAGCAAATAATCGTAGGCGGGCAGGACCAGGCCGCTCTCGAGGCACGCATTGCACTCGCGCTCGTAACGTTCGAACAGCGCGCGCATGGACTCGACGTCGGCGATCTCGAAGTAGTACTGGCTGTGCTCGAACTCCTCCCGGCGGCGGACTTCGCCGTAGCTCACGCCTGGAGCCCATTCCTCGCCCCAGATGTCTTTGGCGTTGTTGAGCGCGATCAGGATGCGCTCGAGACCGTAGGTCAGTTCGACCGCCACCGGGTCGAGCGGGGTGCCGCCCACCTGCTGGAAGTAGGT
>JBAVJG010000007.1:0-8437 GCA_049687655.1 Anaerolineales bacterium
GGAAGGCATGACCCTCGAAATACTTGTCCGTACCCCAGTGGCGTGCCCAGCCGGTGTGGACGAGTACCGCCTTGCCCTTCACATCCAGGCTGTGGAATGCTTTTGTTGTGACAGCCCTCCCCAAGTCTGCAGCGCGCACCACGATGCCGGGCAAATCCGCCAACGACTCAAGCGGCAGTTCCGACAGATCGATCCCGTCTGCGAAGCGGTGAAAGGGACTGTCCACGTAGGTGCCAGTATTGGCCACCATCTCTATCTTACCGATGTGGAACTCGGTCCCGTCGGTGTAATGCTCGCGGGAGGCCTCGCGGCTCAAAAAGTCACAGATGATGGGCACGGGCAAACCTTTGTAGGTAATCATTCCGTTTTCGACGGTGTGGCTCAGGTCGATGAGTTTTTGGGGCATGCGTTACTCCTAAACGCTGTCATTGCGAGCGCCAGAGGCGCGTGGCAATCTCCTTGTAGATCAGATTCAGTTAATTAGTAGGAGATTGCTTCGGTAAAATCACCCTCGCAATGACAACTACGGCTTTAGTGCTCTTGTGGCAATATATGTCGGTGTGTAATCGCTGACAGCCGTGTGCTGTTGATAATCTTCGTACATGCCAGTGATGTGGAAGCCGGCATCCATCTGACCGCCGAGTTGATCGGTGAGCGTATGGCTGTATTCGAGCGCATTGCCTTCGGACATCAATTTTTCCGCGATTTCCGGATAGTCTGCGTCCGCATAGGGAAGTTTGAATTTCACTTCCATGATGCCATGTTCGGCTTTTTCAAAATCGAAGATATATAAAACCGGGTTCATGAAACCGGCCAGCATGGTCCCGCCATGGCGCAGCACGCGGAAGGCTTCGCGCCACACCGGTCGTATCTCGTGGATGAACAGGTTCGAAACGGGGTGGAAAATGAAATCAAACGACTCATCTTCGAAAACGGACAGATCGCGCATGTCGCCCTCAATTGTTTTCAAGTTGGACAGTCCTTCGCGTTCGGCCACGAATCTGTCCTGGTCGAGTTGGCGGGGCGAGTTGTCAAATACGGTCACATTTGCGCCAGCGGCAGCCAGCACGGGGCCCTGTTGACCGCCGCCGCAGGCCAAGCAGAGCGTATCCAATCCGTTTAATGGAGGAAACCACTCGCGGGGCACTGACTTCTGCTCCGTCAACAGAATCGAAAAATCCCCTTTACGGGCTTTGGCGATAATCTCGGGGCTGACCGGCTTTGTCCACAGGCTTTCTCCCCCATCAACGTAGCGGTTCCATGCGTCACGATTGTAGGTGCGAATGTCCATTAAAAAGGCTCCTTGAGATTATGAACATTTTACACCAAGATACCGCACTTAAAAGCAAACATCCGGAGGCTCCGCTCCTCCGGATGTTCTGATACCTACGCGGGTAATTCCGCGGGTGGTATTTCTGATTCTCCTGCTGGTGTGCGCAGGCGGTGCAGGATCAGGAAACTGATGGTTGCTAGTACGCCACAGATGCCGCAGGCGAACCACAGCCAGTCGGGGTTGTAATTGTCCATCAGCAGGCCAGCCAGGTAGGGGCCGATCATAAAGGGCAGGCTCCAGGCCAGGCCGTAGACCGCGCCATAACGTCCGCGCATATCTTCGGGGGCGAAGTTGATCACTTCCGCGTTGGCGATAGGAACGGTGACCATCTCACCAACCGTGATGATGGCCATGGCGATCATGAACCAGGTATAGTTGTCGAAGACACCGTACATGACGAAGCCGAAGGAAAATAGGAGGGTGCCCGCGGCCATCATAAGCATGGCGGGGTAGCGTTCCAGCTTGCGTGTGATCCAAAATTGGAAGGCCACCACCATAACAGCGTTCAAACTGATCAATGCGCCATAACCGGCTTCAGAGATGCCTTGTGCATCGCGCAGGTAAACGCCCAAGGTAGTGTTCATATTCATATAGGTCATCCAGGCTAATGTGGAAGCCAGCATGAACAGGACGAAGGCGCCGTCACGGAAGACGCGGAAGTAACCTTTGAAAGATTGTCCCACGCTCTCTTGCTCCACACCTGGTTTCAGTTGCGGCTTGGTCTCCGGGATGGTGAAGTAGACGATGACGGCCACGATGGTGCTGATGATGGCATCCGTGACGAACAGCGCCAGGTACGAACGGGCTGCCAGCAAGCCGCCAATGGCGGGACCGATGGCAGCCGAAACATTGAAGGCCACGCGTATGATGCCAAAGCCGGTGGCGCGCTTTTTCTCCGGCAGCAGGTCGCCAACGATGGCGTTGTAGGCCGGTCCGCCCGTATCGGTGAAGATGCCGGAGATGATGGCGACTATGTAGAAGACTTCCAATGAGTTGACGAAGCCCATCGCCAGCGTGCTGAATGCAGAGGTCAGCAGGCTGAAGATAATCATGCTTCGGCGCCCGATGCGGTCGGTCAGCGCGCCGCCGATGAAACTACCGAAGAAGCTGGAGACGGAAAACAACGCGAAGAGGATGCCTACTTGGGTCATGCCCACATCGAACTTCTTGGTAACGTAGAGGGCGAAGAAGGGAAAGAGCAGGAAACTGCCTATTTTGTCAATAAAGATGACCACAGTCAGTGTCCAGAATGTTTTTGGATATTCTGCGTACGTGCTCTTTATCTTTGCGAGTTGGTTTTGCATGTCTGTTCCTAAAGAGGAACCTTCCGGCTGTTTGCGTTTTAGTTGTTGGCCGGAAGGCTCAATGAGGAGAAAGATGCTTTCTGTGAACTATCGAGCCTGGGAACTTCTCTGGTGCAGGTGCCGAAGGTGAGTGGTGTGATAGCGTTCGTGCATGCGCTCGCCGGTGCATATCATCCAAACGCTCAGGTCGTGCATCTTGTTGGCTGCCCAGCCTTGGAGAGGGGCGTTGGTCTTTTTCGCTTCATGGACTAATCGAATGTGTTCGATTTCTCGACGGGTATCGGCCAATTTTTGCTCAATAAACTTTTCAGGGAACGGGTGTTGCATGATCAACCTCCTGTGGCGGGTATGACTCTAGTTACTTTCCGAGTAAGAATTTATGGACAGCTTTGAGAGTTTTCTCAATTCGGTCATGGTTGAGAGCATAGGCTTTGGAGCCATTAACTCTCCTTTCCTGTAGATAGCCGGTTGCGGTCAGTTGTGTCAGATAACGAGAAACGCTAGGTTGGCTGAGTCCGACTTCTTCCATGATTTCCTGCGAGCGGAGTTCGCCGCTTTCTGCGATCATTTGCAGGATGCGCAGGCGGGTGTCGTCGGCGAGCGCGGACATTCTGACGACGATATCGGCCCGGTCCAGTTCAGGGATGCGGACATTGGCGTCTTCCGGCTGGCGGGCGCCGAAGACCAGGATGATCCTGTCTCCGCAATACATGCGCGTCACATATGGACCGATATGCGGGTTCGGCATAAACACGACCTGTTCAGCCTTCTCCAGTGTGTTACTCCACTTCTCTTCTTCGAGGTCCTGGCCGGTGATATAGCGCGCCATTTCAAGTCGGCTCATATTGTCAAGGTTCGCGTTTCGGAATGCTTTGACTGATTCTAGCAAGATGGGTTCTGTACGTGTCCATTCCTGTGATAGATGCTCATCCCAGAACCAGCGCAGATGGTCAACGATCAATTTTTGCATGGCGGGTGGATCGTTCACGTATTCGTAGGCTTTGGTTTCCATATCTACTTCAACCAGATTTTCACCAAACCGCTCTAAGAGGAATTCTACGTATGCATCTGGTGAGCTGAGAACCTCGTCCCAGTTCACTCCTGCTGATCTAACTTCTTCGTTGCAAGCAATACAAATCTCAGCATAGGTATTGAGCATTTTGTCCCGTAGAGATACAGGGTCACTGTTTTCCAGGTTATCCAGATATTCGGGGAAGGAAGCCCAGTCCCTTTCGGGGAGAATGGCGTGGAAGAAACCAATGATGACCAGCTTATGCCTGAACAAATCATCTGCTGTGAGTTTTTCACGCATCTCTGCCACCCAGGTTCCGCTACCTGGCATTTCTTCTGCTTTGGTAAGCAGCATCATGCTGGCGATGGCATTGGGAACAGGTTCGAGGGCTACGCGATGTTGTTCACGAGTGGGTTGTTCGATTGCAGCTGGTAAGGGCATCATTATTCTCCGTTTTTCAAGATTGAATTATTTGTATTATTCATAATTATGAATAAGTATTGATAGTATACAGAATATTGAATAGTTTGTCAAGGGCTTTGAGCAAATTGGTGGGAATCAAAATCCCCGCCAGTGCTGGCGGGGATCTGTTATTGATTTGGATGTTTGTCTATGGTTCTGGTGTTCCCTGTGGCGCGGAACCCACCCATGTGAAAACCCACTCCTCGCTGTCTGCTCCGGCGGGGGAGTATAGGGGTTGGCCTTGTTCGTCGGTACCACTTTGGCGAACGGTGCTGACCCACCAGCGGATGACGTGTGCCACATTGTCTCGAGGACGGAAGGTGGTTGGGACGATGTATTTGGTGTCTGTCACATAGTCCGTGAGACGACGGGCCTGGCCCTCGGTGATATCTTCCACGGTGACCCGATAGAATTCATTGTCGCGTAACGTACCGATAGATGACCATTGCAATGTCACGACGTCATTGGCCAGGGTGAAGGCCCCACCGTCCGCAGGCAGGAGCAGGTTCGGGGCTGTGTAGGGAGGCGGCATAGTTGGAGTGCGGGTCGCTTGTCCTACTGGTGTCGCGCGTTCACACAGGGGAATCAACAACGATTGTCCAATAAACACGTTGTCCGTTGACAGACCGTTATATTCCTTTATCGATTCCATTGACACCGCGTAGTTCAAGGAGATGCTGGAGAGCGTATCATTTTCTTGAACAGTAATAGGTACTTTCTCGCACGCATCCTCTGTGGCGGCTGCGCCACTGAGCGTTGAGGTTGGTAATGGTGCTGGTGTTGGAGTGGGGTAGGGAACTTTAATCACCTGACCGATATACAAGTTGTTACAGGAGACCGGAAGATTGTTGAGAATGATGAGACTGTTAACAGATACGCCAAAGGTTAGTGCAATTGACGAACAGGTATCACCACTGGCAACAGTATAGTCGAAGGGCGGCTGCTCTGTTGGTGTTGGGACAGGTGTGTGCGTTGGAACTTCGGTCGCGGTGGGTGAAGGGAGCAACGTCTCGGTGGGTGTGAAGACCGGCGTTGGTTCGACAACGCGCCCGCCCACATTTAAGGCAGCATACACCACACCAGCACCGATCAACAGGATGATCGCCATTAATCCCAATGCAGCGGGTAGGCCGAGTGTGATTTCAGGCATGCGGCTGGCTTGCACGGCCTTTTCAACTTTTTTGGAGGCCTTTTGTTCTTCCGCTGCTTTTGCGGTCAATTCTGCACCACAAACCAGACAGCGAGTGGCGCTTTCACTCACGCGGGTACCACAGGTCGGGCAGACCTGGGTCTTTTGAGATGGTATTTCTGATGTCATCGGGCGGGAATTATACCATTGAACGAGAATGCACTTCCCCTACGTGCCCTCGACGAAAACTTGTCGGTTTTTAGCATCGAATCACGAATTTCGCATCGTTCTACATTGTGACCGGGCGCGCTGGCAGCGTAGTGACCAGCACTTTATCGACGCGACGGGCATCCATGTCCACCACTTCGAAGCGCAAGCCCTCCCATTCGAATTGATCCGCAGATTGCGGGATCCTGCCCAGCGAGGTTATCACGAAACCGGCCAGGGTTTCGTAATCATCCTCATTTGGCAACAATCCCAGATGGAATAATTCCTTGAACTCATCAATATCCAGCATGCCATCCAGAAGCCATGAACCGTCCTGTCGTTGCGTAACCTGCGGCTCACCGACCTCGATGTCACCGACGATTTCCTCCAGCACATCGTTGATGGTCAGCAGACCTGTCACACCGCCAAACTCATCGATCACCAGCACCAGTTCCTTGTTGCTTTCCTTGAAGACCTCCAATGCACGCGAGGCAAAGGTGGTCTCCGGGATGAACAACGCCGGGGACAGACATTCTTTCAAATGGATAGGTTCGCCTGCCAGACTGCGGGTCAACAACTCACGCGCCTTGACAATTCCCAGCACGTTGTCCAGGCTCCCCTGGCAAACAGGAAAACGTGAATAGGGTCCTTCCGCTAATTTTTTCAGGATTTTATCGGTTGTGTCACGCACGTCCAGCCACAGGATCTCCGTGCGCGGTGTCATCAGGGAATACACGCGCCGGTCGTTCAGGCGGAACACCCCCGCGACCATATCCTGCTCGGCTTCCTCGAAGATCCCGGCCTGCGTACCCTGATCCAGCAGCACGTGGATTTCCTCTTCAGTGACCAGTGGCTCGGTAGATGGGCGAATGCCGATCAATCTCAAGACCATATTTGTGGAAAAACTTAAAAAGCGGACGACCGGTGCAAGCAGCTTTGTGAATAGCAGCATTAGCTGTGCGAAACGGGAAGCAACCTCCTCCGGGTTTTGGATTGCCAGTCGCTTTGGTACAAGTTCCCCCAGGATGATGGAAAAGTAAGTGATGATGAGCACGCCAAAAGCCAACCCGAGTTTGTCGCTATAAGGAGCCAATACCGGGATGTTTTCGAACAGCCGCGCGAGCATGACTGCTACCGTAGCGCCAGTCACTGCGCCGGTGAGCACATCGATCAGTGTGATACCGATTTGAATGACGGAAAGGAATTGATTGGGATTCCCAACCAACTTGAGAACGATCTCAGCATTTTTGTCACCCTCGTTTGCGCGTTGTTGTAAACGCGCTTTGCGGACAGCAAGCAGAGCTGCCTCCATCATCGCCAATAGATTGTTCATCGCGATCAGGAAAGCAATAAAGAGAATTTCCGTACTGAATTCTGACATTGTTTCTATTATTGTACTTGATTGGCTAGCACATCGATCACATCTCGGACCGAGGAGCCTGCATCCCGCATCTGGCGCAGTGTGCCTGTCTGGAACAGAGTCTTGCCAAGTGTCACGTTTTGAGGAACAACCTGCCTCCAGGCTTCAAAAACAACATGTCCCTGATCGTTTCCGTTAAGATCACTGAGTTCTTTTTCTACATAAAAAGCCATGATAATGGTTTCCAGTTCCAGGGAGCTTGGTTCGACGATCTGTATGGACTTGACGCTTAGATATGGCGTTTTGCCTAACAAATTGACCGACCCGGCGTACGGGTCTCGAGAAGCGTAGTGCAAGGTTCGCAGGCCGGCCATGTAAAAAGTTCCCAGACACATTGGACACGGTTCGGTGGAGGTATATAGAATGCAGGAGTGTCGGTCTATGTTATCGTAGTCCAGGTTATTTAATGCCTCGACTTCCGCATGTGCCAATCTATTCCCCGGGCGGAAGTCGTGCGGATTGGTTCGCTTGCCACGGATGCGGTTGCGACCGCGGGCGAGAATGGTCCCGTTAGCGTCAGTGACGATCGCTGCGATGGGAAGACAATTGTCGCAATATGCCTCCCAGACGAGCTCCATTGTAGCCTGCCAGGGAGGCGAAATAGAATCCCACATTATTCTTTTTTAAGCATTTCCTCAATAGCTTTAACTTTGTTGTAGATCATATAAAGGAAGACCAGCATGACAACCGGAAAGCCCAATCCGATCAAGCCAAAAAAACAACTGAGTATGATTTCAACTCCTCCTACATGTGGAAACATAATTTTCTCCTAATTTCGAACAATTATTCCGCTTCCAGTGCGGACTTCGCCGATCACCCAGATAGGCTGTTCCAGTTCCTTTGCACGTGTTTGAAAAGCGGAAAGTTTATCCTGAGGTACACCTATTAGCAGGCCTCCGCTGGTCTGTGGGTCGAAAAGCAGCATCTGACTGGCCTCATCAATAGAAGGATCGAAGCTGACCTGTGGACCAAAATGGGTGCGGTTATCAGAAGCGCCGCCAGGGAAAGCCCACATCTCGGCGTATTTGCGAGCTCCACTCACGAACGGAACCTGCGCATAATCATAATGTAATGCCACACCGGAGGCTTCAGCCATCTCCAATCCATGTCCGAGCAGGCTGAAACCGGTCACGTCTGTCGCGGCGGATAAGCTAAATTCAACGGCCAACAGGCCTGCAGTCCGGTTTAGGCGCGTCATCCAGTCCACTACTTCGCGTACATCGGCTGCGTCGGCTTTGTCCTGTTTAAGCGCGGTGGTCGTACATCCAAAACCAAGTGGTTTGGTGAGCACCAACGCGTCACCTGGGCGCAGACCGGACTTGGTAAGCATCTTTTCTTTTTCGGCAAAACCCAGCGCGACCAGTCCGTATTTTGGCTCCTTATCCTGCACGGTGTGCCCGCCTGCAATGACCACACCCGCTTCTTTAGTTTTCTCAGCACCACCGCGCAAAATTTCGCTAGAGATCTCCGTCGGCAGGTCTGGGGGCAGGGCGGCGATGTTCAGCGCCAGGAAGGGTGTAGCTCCCATGGCATAGATGTCAGAAAGACTGTTGGCTGCCGCGATGGAGCC
>JBAVJG010000008.1:0-3056 GCA_049687655.1 Anaerolineales bacterium
TAATCCCGTTCAACCGAACCCGAATCCAAACCCGATTGCCGGGTTGAGCCTGAATGTCAGCTTTGACACAACCGTTGTCTACAACACGGTCGGGCAGGAAATCAATTACGCCTATCTGATCGGGAACTCAAGCGATGCGCCCATCCCTGGCCCCATTACCGTAACGGATGACAGGATAGCGACGGTCATCTGCCCGGACTTAACGCTTGTCGGCAATCTGGACCCCAATCTGGATACGGACGAGGCGCTTTCCTGCAACGGAATCTATCCCATCACACAATTAGACCTGGATGCCGGTTTCGTAACGAACATCGCGACTGCCACCGCCAGTGGAATTTCTTCGGCAGCGGTCACAACCACCGTTACACTGGAACAAACCCGCGCCTTGACCCTGACCAAGACACCTGATCCCCTGACATTCGACAACGCTGGCGAAACCATCATCTACAGCTATGTCATCACGAACAGCGGCAACGTGACCCTGGGCCCGGTTCAATTCACCATAACCGATGACAAGATCGGTTCAACCTTCAACTGCGGCACAGGTGGCACGATCCTGGCCCCGGCTGGGACGGTTACATGCAGTGCTACATACCTGACCACCCAGGCCGACGTGACAGCCGGATCTGTGACCAACAATGCGTCTGCATCCGACGGAACGAACAGCTCCAATGCTGCTACAGCCACCATCAACCGGGGTACTACTCCCCCACCGACTAACCCATCCGACCTGACGCCCGGCACGAACCACCCGCACCAGGTAGTTTCAGGGGAATGGTTGTGGCAGATCGCTCGATGCTATGGCGCTGACCCAAAGCAGGTAATTGCTGCCAACCCACAGTTACCTAACCCAGCTAAGATAACAGCAGGCATAACAGTGACAGTGCCGAATATTGGGAGTGATCGAGCTATCTTTGGTCCTCAACAAGGTAACGATCCTTTCCTCAGTTGTGCACCCAAGTACACGATTCAACCTAACGATACCTGGGCTTCCATCGCAAGCCGCTTCACTGCGAGTCCAGCCCTCCTGCAGAGCGTAAATCCGGGGGTTGCATTATTGCCCGGGAGCGTGATCAGGGTGCCGATCAATTCCGTGGGTGACGACTATTAAATGAAAACCGCGCGGAAGAAGGCACCTCACGCGCAGACATTTCGAGCTTGTGTCGCTGCGGTCATTCTGGGTAAAAAAGGGAAAGTTCTGGCCTTTGAACGAAATGATATTCCCGGCTCCTGGCAGTTCCCCCAAGGTGGGTTGGGTGAAGACGAGTCCCCTCTGGAATCTGTCAAACGGGAAATCCGTGAGGAAACCGGGATAAAGGCAGGCAACCTGGAACTATTATCAACCGCGTCCCGGCTGTTGGCTTATGAGTTGCCGGAAGAAGCCCGTACCAAGAAATTAGGCCGCGGCCAGGTGCAGTACTGGTTCCTGTTTCGGTTCACCGGCCAGGATGAAGCCATCACACTGGGCGATAAAAAGGAGTTCAGGGCCTGGAAGTGGATGACTATGAAAAAACTGGTAGCTACGGTTGTTTCGTTCAAGCGACCCGTCTATCAAGCGTTGGCAAAGGATTTCAAGGCCAGTTTGAAATAACTATTCCATTTGCATCCAATGGAATTTACCTTAATAGGACTTACGCAGTTCGCAAAAGGTTACCGAAAAAGCGGGAAACGGTTGGACAATCTCGGCAGTCATCCTATTCTTTATCGTGGGGATACTCGCATTTGTCCAACGAGCAGTAACCGGATATTGACAATAACAGGGAACAGCATGAACTTTCGAACCTTGAACCGAACAAAGATGATTGGGAATGGTTCATTCCCAAGTACGCGCAGACGGCCTGGGAAAGCATGCGCGTCCATCGTCAGAATCTGACTTCTATCGAAGAAGTACAAGCCAACCTTGAGAAGCAGATTGAATGTTTTTGCGGGCCAGAAGGACTGGAAAATAGCGCTTATGTCGCCAGAGATGAAAACGGACATCAGGTTGGCTTCATCTGGTTGATAGAGTCTACCAGCGGGTTCACTGCAACGGCATTCGCCTGGATTATGTGCGTCTATATAGAGGCAGGCTTTCGCGGGAGTGGAATCGATCGACACCTGATGGAAATGGGGAAAAAGTGGGCAGAGGAGCGAGGTCTGATCGACATCATCCTGAATGTGTCAAATGAGAATGAAGTTGCGATGTGGATATACGAATCAATGGGGTATGAGATCGAAACCAGAGGATATATCAAAAGACTGGAAACTGTTGCCTAAGAGGATAAAACTTCTCGGCAGTTCTTAATGACAAAAAGAAATCCAATCGGCTGGATTGCAGTTTCCGCAAATATTTTGCACCATCCTGTCAAGAGACCGGTGTCAGGGTAATGTAATTGCAGTATTCGCCGGCTGAAGCACAGTCAACGATGCCGGGGTGTCCGTAGATGGCAGTTCTGTTGGTGTATCGGTGGGGGTTTCTGTGGGAGTCTGAGTTGGAGTATCCACGGGGGTGTTGGTTGGGGTGTCAGTGGAGGTACTGGTAGGTGTAGATGTTGGGGTCCTCGTAGGAGTGTGGGTAGATGTGGACGAAGGGGTCCTCGTGGGAGTGTTGGTGGGGGTCCTGGTAGGTGTAGAGGTCGGTGTTCTCGTGGGGGTTTTTGTGGGAGTCCTGGTAGGAGTGAAGGACGGTGTGTTCGTGGTGGTGTTGGTAGGTGACTGGGTAGGAGTTACCGTCGCCGTATGTGTGCTTGTAACGGTTGCTGTGACTGTCAATCGTGATGGATTTTTCGAGGTAAGTGTTACACGAACAATGATCACACGTCTGGGGGTATTTGTGAGAAATGGTGTAAGTGTAGGAGAGACAGTATTTACTGGCGAGGAGATATCAGGCTCCACAGGGGTTGGCACAAAAATTATCCCAATGGCGCCAATGATCACCAAAGCCAATCCACTTGCAAAGCTGATGATCAAAAGCTTAGGATACTTCATTTGTATTAATAAGCCCCAGCAATACACAATATACCAATTCGCCATCCAGATCAAGATAATAATCGGGATTCTTCCGACGATGGGGGAGG
>JBAVJG010000009.1:0-7641 GCA_049687655.1 Anaerolineales bacterium
GGGGCACAGGGACGGACACAACTGGAAGCGGCCTGCAGTGTGAGAAAGATCGAAAAAGCCTGGGTGTTTGATACTTCTGTTGAACGGGCGGAAGATTTCGTTAAGGATATGGCTGGCGTTGGACCCATTCCCAAAGAACTGCGTGTAGCGAGCAGTTCTCAAGAAGCCCTCTCTGATGCGGATATTATCTGCACGGCAACCACTTCCAGCACCCCGGTGTTTGCGGATGCTGACGTGAAATCGGGAACGCACATCAGTTCAATCGGCTCGTATACACCTGAGATGCAGGAGGTGCCAGCCGAGACTGTTGCGCGTGCGCTGGTGGTGGTGGATTCGCGAGAGGCAACGCTGGCTGAGACCGGTGATCTGTTGAAACCAATGCAGGCCGGATTATTTGGCGAGGACCATATTTCTGCCGAATTGGGAGAGATCCTACTTGGCCGCAAGCCCGGCAGGGGTTCGCCTGAACAGATCACATTTTTCAAGTCTGTTGGCGTGGCTGTGCAGGATGCGATGGCTGCACAATTGACATTGCAAAATGCTAGAAAGCAAAGACTTGGAACGAACGTAAAATTCTAATTACTGGTAACTGAACATGCCTTCTGCTGAAATCATCACCATCGGTACCGAGATCTTGCTCGGTGAAATCGTCGATACCAACACCCGTTATATTGCGCGCCTGCTGCGCGGCCTGGGCGTGGACCTGTATCGCACCAGCACTATCGGTGACAATGTCGAGCGGATTGCCGAGGCAATTCGACATTCCATAGCTCGCGCCGACATCGTCATCACAACTGGTGGGCTGGGTCCAACCGTGGATGATCCCACCCGTGAAGCAGTAGCCCGCGCTTTCGGAGTCGAAACTGAATTCCGTGAGGAGCTTTGGGAGCAAATTCTTGGGATTGTCACCCGCTATGGTAAAGTGCCTGGCGAGAACCAGAAGCGCCAGGCCCATGTGCCCAAGGGCGCCATCCCCATCAAAAACAATGTTGGCACAGCACCATCATTCATTATGGAGAATTCCCCTCTTCCTGAGAAAGGAGAGGGGGCAGGGGTGAGGGTCGTCGTCTCCTTGCCCGGCGTGCCCAAAGAGATGGAACACATCCTGCATGAGTATGTCATCCCTTACCTGCAAGAACATTACGACCTGAACCAGGTCATCAAAGTCCGGCTTTTGCATACTGCAGGCGCAGGCGAATCTGAAATTGACGAGAAGATCGACGATTTTGAAACCCTCGCTAATCCCACCGTTGGCCTGGCTGCACACACCGGAATTGTGGACATACGCATCGCAGCCAAGGCTGAAACCGAAGCCGAAGCCGACCGCATGATTGCGGATGTTGAGAATCAGATTCGAGACCGGCTGGGGAGGCTGGTTTTTGGTGTAGACGAGGATACGCTCGAAGCCGCTGCGCTAAAAGCCGCGTCAGACCGGACCTGGAACCTGGTCGCCGTGGAATCAGGTTTGGGTGGCGTCCTGACGCGTCGACTTGCCGGTGTCCAGACACCGAATTTGCTCGGGGTCGAGTCTGCAGAATTGGCGACAGGAAAATTGCCCGCCTTCCTGAAATCTATGCAGGAGAAACACAATGCCAGTGCTGCGTTTGGCATAGCTGCTTTTCCCGAAAAGCGGATTGTCGAGCTGATGCTTATCACGCCCGACGAAACCAGAACGCGTCAATTGTCGTTCGGCGGCCATCCCGGCCTGATATCCCGTTGGGCGACGAACCTTACATTGAACTGGTTGCGGCGCATGGCGGAGGGTGGGGAATAATAAATGAAAGGCAAGCGTTCGGGCGGCGCCACCTGGCTTGTGACAGCCATCTGGGGCATCAATGCGCTTGGATTGGTCGGCGTCCTTGCGGGGGTGATGTTTTTTAAGAACCAACACCAGGGTTCGAGCTTTGAACCGCAGATGATGCAGCTTGCTTTAGATGGTACAGCCTCACCGACCTCTCAACCGGGAATTTACTACCTGCCGTCGGTTACACCCAATCCCTTGTCCACGCCTTTCGAGCAGTACAAAACCCCTACGCCTTTTGTTCTGACGCAGGGACCGCGGCCGATTATCATTGGTTATTCCGTGTCCAGGCGGCCGATGCAAGTGTACAAATTTGGACAGGGCGAACGTCAGATCATGATCGCTGCTGGCATTCATGGCGGCTATGAATGGAATACGATTGCGCTGGCTGACGAGTTGATCCTGTATGTCAATGAGCATCCGGAGATCATCCCCAGCGATGTGACCTTGTACATTTTACGCAACATCAATCCGGATGGCGATGCGCGCGCACACACGATTGAAGGACGTGTCAATAACCACGGCGTAGACTTGAATCGCAACTTCCCGGAGAACTGGCAGGCTAAATGGGACCGCGACGGCTGTTGGGACCTCACCGAGACCACCGGCGGATCCGGCCCGGGTTCGGAACCGGAAACGAAAGCGGTGATGAATTTCCTGTCATCTCACCGTATAGAGGCCTTGATCAGTTATCATAGCGCGGCGCTGGGCGTTTTCCCGGGTGGCGAGCCCTGGGATGAAGAATCCATCGAACTGGCCAAAGCGCTCTCCAAAGTGACCTTTTATCCCTACCCGCCCATTGATACCGGTTGTTACTACACCGGCACGCTGGCCGATTATGCCGTTTCGCTGGGCGCAGCGGCAGTGGATATGGAACTGCGAAACCATCGTGATACCGATTTTTCACTGAATTTGAAGGCCTTGAAGATATTGTTGGATTGGGGGAAATAACAACAGTATTGTGAAATGTAAACAGGTGACTTTCATTTCATCTCGCAGATGAAAGTCACCTAAACTATTCATTTTAGAGATTTATTACTCCTTCGATTATTTGGATGTTGTTCCTGTCTAATAACCGTTGAAGCTACAAAAAAAAGCAAAAAGCCAAAATTTGTAGATATTTGGGATAGTAATTTGATCTACCTTCCTTGTTTGTCTTTACATGTTATCTATGATAGTATAGGCACACTTCCATAAACCTACCCGACTTCCGGAGTCAATTGACTCCGGAAGTCTTTGCAAAAACTCAGGAGTAACCATGCCGAAAACCGTGGACGTTATTCTTACCAATGCCCTCGTCCTGACCATGGACGAAGAGTTCAATCAATATACTTCCGGCGCAGTAGCTGTTGAGGGAGATAGTATCCTAGCAGTTGGCCCTGCTGATGAAATTGACAAGGAATATTCTGCGGAGAAAACCGTAGATTGTGGCGGCAAGATCCTGATGCCGGGCTTGGTCAATGCGCACACGCACGTCCCGATGACCTTGCTGCGCGGCCTGGCCGACGACCTGCGTCTGGATGTGTGGCTGATGGGCTATATGATGCCGGTCGAGCGCGAGTTCGTCTCGCCGGAGTTCGTCCAGTTGGGCACCTCACTGGCCTGCGCCGAGTTCATCCGCAGTGGAGTCACTTCCTTCTGCGATATGTACTACTTCGAGGAAGATGTCGCCAAAGCCACCACCGAGGCCGGTCTGCGGGCGGTCTGCGCCCAAACCGTGCTCAAGTTTCCATCCCCGGATGCCGATTCGTGGGAGGATTCGCTGGCCCTGGCACGCGGCTTTATCGAACGCTGGAAAGACCATCCGTTGATTGTTCCGTCGGTCGCGCCGCACGCCCCCTACACCTGCACCGAGGAAATCCTGCGCGCTACTGCCAAGCTGGCAGTGGAATTCGATGTTCCGCTGCACACCCACCTGGCGGAAACCGCCCTCGAACGCGAGAACATGCGCAATGAACATGGCATGCCTGTCATCCCGTATGTCAAGAAGCAGGATTTGCTCAAGGCCAAAGTCATCGCTGCGCATTGCGTACACATCGACCTGGGCGAGATGCGCACCCTGCTGCGCGCCGGGGCAGGGGTGGCGCACAATCCCTCCTCCAATCTGAAACTGGCATCCGGCTTTGCGCCGGTCATGCAGATGCTGGAAGTGGGACTCAACGTGGGAATTGGGACGGACGGCCCGGCCTCCAACAATGACCTGGACATGTTCGAGGAAGTGCGCCTGGCCTCGTTCGTTGCCAAAGCGATCAGTAACGACCCGACGGCTGTTCCCGCGCCGTTGGCATTAGCTATGGCCACGCGTATCGGCGCCAAAGCGCTGCATATCGGACATCTGACCGGCTCCCTCGAACCCGGCAAACGCGCCGACCTGATCCTGATAGACTCAACGCCCGTGCACAGTTCACCACGCTTCCAGCGCGACCCGGACAACGCGTATGCACAGATCGTCTATTCTAGCAAGTCCACGGACGTGAGCGATGTGATGGTCAATGGGAAGTGGCTGATGCGCGAGCACGAACTGTTGACCCTGGACGAAGCCGAATTGCTGGCGCAGGCGCGCGAGGTCGCTCATCAGATCGACGCATTCCTGATTAAACGGGAGCAGTCTATTCTCAGGAAATTGATCGCGCTGGGTGGCTCAATGGAACAGGAATCTTTCGAGTTACAGGTTAAGGTCAAATTGGAAAACCAGTCCGTTGTCCTGTCCAATATCAAAAAACCTGAAATTACAATTACTGCGTATAAGCATTACCGTCAGTATGACAATTACTTCTCATTTGAAGATCCGGCGCAAGGCCGTTTGCGCTTCCGCGAGGATGAGTTGATCGATTCCAAGGGCAATGTGGTCAGCGTTCGTTCCCGTCTGACCCTGCTGGGCCCGCGCGAAGACAAGTTCGAACACGATGTACTGCTCTCTCGTAGCCGCTTCCTGGCCCCGGCAACGCACACGCTGCGCTTTTACCGCGAATATTTCAAGCCGGCAGGGGAGGAGATTATCCAGAAAGACCGCCTGCGCTGGCACATCAAATATAAAGATATAGAATTTTTTGTCAACCTGGATACGATGGAGAAACCCGATCTGGGGTATTTTCTGGAGATCAAGAGCCGCACCTGGAGCCGCAAGGATGCCGAGGACAAGGCGGAATTGGCGCTGGAGTTGATTCACTTGCTGGGCGCAACCAGCGGCGAGACCATGAGCCAGGATTACATCGAAGTTATCAGCGAGGAATAGCGGATAAACCGGGGTCTACAATGGATACTTTTTTTAAAACCGTGGCGGTTTTCTTTGCCATCCTGTTTATTGGTACGACGTTATTGGCCTTTGGGCTTTATAACGTAGAGCGGAGCGCCTTTGATGCCAACCTATACATCCAGGCGCTTGATGAAGAGAACGTTTACCAACGCCTGCCCGATTTGACAGCCCATGCATTGTCTGTCGCTGCGCAAAGGACGCAAGGTGGTTCTGTTCTCTCCCTGTTTAGAAACCTTTCTGACGAGCAGTGGCGTATCTTTGTATCCGAGCTTTTTCCGCCAGACGTTCTTCGAGTTATGGCGGAGGAGGTCGTCAATCAGATCATGGACTATCTCAACGGCGAAGGGGATAATGTAGTCCTGTCGTTGGTCAATCTCAAAGCACACCTCCAGTCGGCGGCTGGAATCGATGCGATCTACGGGATGCTGAAAACCCAACCGGATTGCACCGTAGAACAATTGACGGCCATGGCAACGGGACAAGCCGATATTGTGTTGTGCAATCCGCCAGAAACAATCCTGTTTATCGACGTGCGCCCGATCTATGAAGCGCAGATCAGGGCCGCCGTGTCTGTGATACCGGAACAGTTGATGCTCATCTCCCCCGGTATCAATCGTACGCAACAGTTTCGGGATTTGAGATTCGCGCGCACAATTATGCGCCTGAGCCCTATCCTGCCTATGCTGTGTTTGTTAATGGTAGCTTTGTTCGCCGTCCGTTCCTTCGGGGATTGGCTAAACTGGTGGGGTTACCCGTTTTTGAGTGCCGGCCTGATTAGCACATCCCTTAGCGCGTTTAGCGGCTATATTGCCGCCGGAACTTTCCAAATCTTCATCGCTCCAGTATTGCCTGACCTTATCCCATCGGAGATTGTGAACGTATTCCGTGACCTTACTGCTAGGGTCGTTCGCAACGCGGTTGAACCAACCCTGCTCATCGCCGGGATTATGGCATTTATCGGCCTCATCATGGTCCTGCTCGCTTTTCTGTTGCGCAGGAGGCTGCACAAAAGCCCACAATACGTGAGATGATTGTAAATTAGTGCGATCTTGGTTCACAAGTCTGCACTTTGGTACCTGCCCTCTTGAGAATGGTGGTCAATCATGTCAGAATCTCCGAAACAACCCAACCCACTAGGGAACGCCCCTTTTTGTTGACTCATTTCACAAAAAGCTGCCCGTATTTTCAGGCTTTCCCTACGCTGTTTTGCGAGTTCCGAATAATTTGATTGCAAAATATTTGTCAGTGGTATCATTTGGCGGAGGAGAAGCCAAATGAACAAAAACATCATCGTCTCAATCGTTATTTTGCTGGCAGGGACGCTGGCCTGTGCCGTCCTCCCGGCGGGAATGACACCTACGCCTGTTGTGATCACACAAGTGGTTGTGATACCCAATGAACAGGAAGCGCAGGTTCAAGCCTCGCCAACCCTGCCCTTGCCCACCCTCCTACCGACCACCGATACCCCTATCGCAACCGCGACGATTGCCAGCACTTCTACTCCAATCAGCACCTCCACCACCTACCCAGCCGCAACGCCGACCGGACCAATAGCCACTTTCGTTAAAAATGCGAACTGCCGCAATGGGCCTGGCACACAGTATGAGGCGGTAACATCGTTTTTCAAAGGGGAGACAGTCTCGATCGTGGGTCGCAATCCCAATTTCAACAATACCTGGTGGTATGTGGTCATCCCCTCAACCGGGGGAAAATGTTGGGTATCGTTGACCACTGCCCAGGCCTATGGTGGTTTTGATGATATCCCAGTTGTTACACCGTAACCAAATTATTTACTGATCGCCAAGAAGTTTTGGCGACCTAATAAGTTACTTGGCGTGCTTGGTATCTTGGCGGTTTGGAAGAGAATACCATTATGGACAGCCGTTCTGCAGATGCTCTTCGAACGTGACTGAAAAGACATGCAGGCCGGAGCCATCGCAGCGGGCGCGGAAGAAATAGTAGGGCGTTTCCGCGGGAAAGGCTACTGCCCGCAAGGCGCTCAATGATGGATTGGCAATCGGGCCGGGAGGTAATCCGGTATAAAGATATGTGTTGTAGGGGGAATCGATTTGCAAATCTACGGCACTGAGCGGATTGGTCCACCACGTACCCTTGGATGCGTCATAACCCAGCGCGTACTGTACGGTGGGGTCAGTGTCCAGTTTCATGTCTGCCTTCAATCTGTTCAAGAACACCGATGCGATCTGCGCGCGCTCATCTGCTACAATTGCTTCCCGTTGGACGATGGACGCCAGCGTGACAGCCTGGTACACCTCCAGGCCCTGGCGGGTGAACCCCTCGCGCAGGTCGAGGGTCAAGTGCAGGGAAAAATTGCGCAGGAATTCGTCCACGAGTTCTTCGGCGGTTATCGTGCGGGGAAGGATGTAAATGTCCGGGTAGAGGAATCCTTCGGTTGATGCGGATGCAGGCAGGTAGTCCAGGCCGGGAGGCGCGGAGCGTGCCGCTGCCAGGAATTCATCGGATGTGATGCTCAGTCCCGATGTCGCAAGCGAGTCAGCGATCTCTTCTATCCGCCATCCGGGCAGGATTACAAATGAGACCTGTTTGGGTGTGGCATCCTGCA
>JBAVJG010000010.1:0-3865 GCA_049687655.1 Anaerolineales bacterium
AGTGGTATTCATGCTGGTGCTGGTCGCTTTACTAGTGGCAGGCACCTTCCAAATCGATTTATTAAAACATACCTACGCCCAAATCGATCTCCCCATCAACGGCATGGATACTCTCCAGACGGCTCTATATCGTCTGGTTCCATTCGACCAGGCACGCGGCGAGGAAGGTGTCACTGCTCAGGGCGCGATCCTGATCGGTTTGCTCGTTCTCATTGGACTGACTTCCTGGAAGGGCATTGAACGCATCCATGAGGGATTCAATGCCTGGACCTGGTTCTCTATCGGACTGGTCGCTCTGACTCTGCTGGTAGCTGCCCTCGCTATGACACCGCACGCGGGCGGGCTGACCCTGTCCCTGACCGGTAAGTTCTTTGGCGTGCTGCTCTCGGTCATCATTTTAGGTTGGATGCTGAAAGTGAAATTGCGAGAGGACGAAACTCGTGATTTCTTATGGGAATCGTGGAAATTCGTCAAACAAATCTTCCCGCTGTTGATTCTAGGTGTCTTCGCAGTTGGCGTTATCCGCGAGTTGATTAAGCCAGAATGGATCGAAGCCATCGCCGGGAGCAACACCATCCTGGGCAATTTCGTAGGGGTAGTTTTCGGTGTTTTCATGTACTTCCCCACCCTGGTGGAAGTGCCCATCGCCCAGATGTTTCTAGATCTGGGAATGCACCGCGGACCGTTGTTAGCTTACTTGATCTCGGACCCCGAACTCAGCCTGCAAAGTATTCTCATTACCGCCACCATCATTGGGCGCCTCAAAGCCTGGACCTATGTGAGCTGGGTAGCGTTATTCAGCACTCTGGCCGGGCTGTTGTACGGCGCCTGGGTGGATGGGACCAGTATTACTTTAGTTTCATTCTATTTAATCTCATTCCTGGCCGCGCTGGCCGGGGTCATGTGGCTGGTAGAGCGCCGCAACGCGAAAGCTATCCTAGCAGTACACTCATCTTAATTTGGAGGAACCTATGTTAATCATCAAAGTTCTGGGCTCAGGTTGTGCCAACTGTAAGCGCGTCGAGCAGATTGCGCGCAAGGTTGTAACCGAAATGTCATTGGAGGCGGAAGTCATCAAAGTGACCGACTACAACGAAATCCTGACGTACAACATTCTCTCAACACCCGGGTTGGTCATCAACGAAAATGTTGTTTGCTCCGGGCGCATACCCACCCCGGCGGAAATCACTAGCTGGGTGTCAAATGCACTCGAAACTGCCTGATTGGGAGGCAAAATGGCACAAGAAACAAGCACGGCCAAACGCCTTTCACCACTCGACCGCTATCTGACTCTGTGGATCTTCGCAGCCATGCTGCTTGGCGTAGGACTGGGATTTTTCTTCCCGGCAGCGGTCAGCACTTTCAACCTGCAATTCTCGGTTGGCACTACGAACATCCCCATCGCTATCGGCCTGATCCTGATGATGTACCCGCCACTGGCAAAGGTTCGCTATGAGGAACTTGGGGATGTTTTCCGCAACTGGAAGATTCTTGGTCTCTCGTTGGTGCAGAACTGGGTTATCGGGCCAATACTGATGTTTCTTTTGGCTATCGTCTTCCTACGCGGCTATCCTGAATACATGGCCGGGTTGATCCTGATTGGCCTGGCGCGCTGCATTGCCATGGTAATCGTCTGGAACGAACTGGCACACGGCGACACCGAATACGCTGCCGGACTGGTGGCTTTCAACAGTATTTTCCAGGTTGTGTTCTATAGCCTGTATGCTTACGTTTTCATCACTGTGCTGCCCACCTGGTTCGGTTTGACTGGTAACATCGTGGACATCACTATTGGAGAGATTGCAAAGAGCGTCTTCATCTATCTCGGCATCCCTTTCCTGGCCGGTTTCTTCACGCGCCTGATTTTGGTGAAAGCCAAAGGGGTGGACTGGTATCACAAGCAGTTCATCCCCAAAATCAGCCCGCTGACCCTGATCGCTTTGCTCTTCACGATTGTGGTCATGTTCAGTTTAAAGGGTGAATACATCGTGCAATTGCCAATGGACGTGGTGCGCATCGCCATTCCCCTCTTGATCTATTTTGTGGTAATGTTCCTGACCAGTTTCTTTATGGGCAGGTTAGTTGGAGCGGACTACTCTAAAACTGCCACCCTGTCCTTCACCGCTGCCAGTAATAACTTCGAACTGGCTATCGCTGTTGCCGTGGCCGTCTTCGGGATTTCGTCTGGACAGGCCTTTGCAGCAGTGATTGGTCCGCTGGTGGAAGTCCCTGTGATGATTGGGCTGGTCAATGTTGCCTTCTGGCTGCAACGACGGATGTATAGATCCCAGGCTACAGCACAGGCATAACTTCTTCCCCTTAACCAGGACTGGGAATCTCCCCAATTTTTGGCGAAATGGGAATATCTTCTAACTCCAGGAAGGCTTCAACAACTTGGGGATCAAAATGCTTTCCAGAATCCGCCCGAATGATCTGGCGTACTTGCTCGGGTGGGATCGATTTGCGATAAGGCCTCTCAGAAGTCAACGCATCCCACACATCCACCACGGCAAAGATGCGGGCAGCGAATGGTATCTCTTCGCCTCGCAGGTTTTGGGGGTAGCCTGAACCGTCCCATTTTTCATGGTGACAGTAGGGGATACCAATGGCCGGGTGTAGAAATTCGATTTTATCGAGCATATCTTTTGCAAAGTCTGGATGTAATTCCATGAATTTGCGTTCAGCCAGGGTTAGTTCTCCCGGCTTGAGCAAAATATTGTCCGGGATAGCCATCTTACCAATATCGTGCAACAAAGAACCACGCTCAATGTGCTCCAGTTCTTTTTCGTCCACCCCTAATTTCTTAGCCAGAACTTGTGTGAGGGAAGTCACACGTTGAGTATGGCCTTCCGTCTCTTTATCCCGCAATTCCAAAGTAAGGGCCCAACCCTTCAGAGTAGCATCGTAAGCATCTCGTAATTCCATATTGGCTTTTTGCAACTCGTCGAACATGCGTGCGTTGTCGATCGCTACCGCAGCTTGATCGGCAAATGCAGACAGCATTTCGAGATCGTTCTTTTGGAACAAACCTGAATAGACTCGGCTGTCTACAAATATCACTCCGATGATTTCTTCCTTCAATTTCAAAGGCACACATAAGATCGAACGTAGGTTATGCTCGTGCACACTTTCCTGCTTTTCAAAACGCGGGTCTGCCTGGGCGTTAGTCGTCAACACCGAATCTCCCGTCTCCGCTACCCGCTGCACTATCGTTTTACTGACGGAGGATGTATCCCCATTCAGGCTGGCATGGTCCATCCCGCGGGCGGCTTCGATCTGAATATCTCCCCACTCGTCGCGCAACATGAGCAAACCGCGCTCCGCTCGCATCAACGCAATGACCGAGTCCATAACCTCGTCTAACACCGTTTCCAATCCCTTGGATGAGTTGATCACATGTCCCACGCCCATTAAAGCCTGTAACTGGCGCTGACTGGTATGTAAATGTTCAGACGCATTGCTCTGCAAGAGTTGCAATGAGTTGGTTACTTTGCTCAAATCCTGAACCGCTGCAGAAGCTACCGGGTTCGAAATACCGGACAAGCTGTCCATCACAGCCAATAATGTCGTATTTAAATCAGTAAACTTTTTTTGTAGTAACTTAATTTCGGCTGGATTTTCTATCACAAAAAGCTCCATTTATTGCGTTTTGCATGCCAATCGTTTAAAAAGCACAAAACCTGGCTCAAACATGACGGAATCAGCTTGTATTCGTTACTTCCAAAAAATCTGTATCATAAAGTTGCAACGCTTAATTTACCAGCGATACGTTCGCTACTAACTCATTTGCAGAATAATCTCGATTCTTTGGGAACTTCCGCCGTTTGCTGCGCGAAGACGCAGTGGTAGATACCCAAATCTGGGC
>JBAVJG010000011.1:0-1709 GCA_049687655.1 Anaerolineales bacterium
GACTGAAGACAAAAGATCTACTTCAACACGGTTTTAAACTTGTTTTTCAGGTTGCCCGATCATTTAATCCTGGTCAGGTTATTATTCTCCAGGAATTCATCAACCTCATTCTCAGCTTTTTCCCGAGTGTGCCCATATTTTTCCTGGATCTTGCCAATCAACTGATCGCGTTTCCCTGCGATTTGATCGAGCTCATCATCAGTGAGCTCTCCCCATTGCTCGCGGACCTGGCCGCGCAATTGTTTCCAGTTGCCTGCTAAAATATCTTTGTTCATAGTTTTTCTCCTTTTCTAATAATTTTCGGTTTTTCAGACAATTATTTACGCAGATTTCTACTCAACAGAAGCCTGCTTATTGGATTTTCTTCTGGACTGAACTTTTCGCTATGCTAAACCTCATCTCGGTGATACGATGTGACGCTAGTCGTTGCCCGACGGTAGAATAGCAACCAAATGAGACGGGCGATAGCCCAGCCGATCAACGCATAGACTAGAATTGCGATCAAAGACGTTAGCTCTATAACAGAATTCTGGAAGGACGGGTTTGTAACGATGCTTTGGAACGGCCACAGGAATATGTCAGTTAGTTGGTAGATAAAACTTGTGAACCAACTGTTCGGATTTGCAGCAATCAATTTGAGCATGATCCTAAAGCCGATCAGGGCTTCCAGTATTCCGAAGGCCAGCCATACCAATTGAACTGTTTTGGCGACCATCTGCTTGTTTTCAAGGTTTACATCTTCAACGACACGTTTTTCGTGTACATGGTCACCATTTTGCTGTACGATAACCTTTTCGTTGCGGTCAACACTCATCTTTCAACCTCCTTTGAACGAAGCACTGTTATGACCAGCGTCCTCTGGTGAGTACTCCTAAAATCAGGGACAATATAGCTGAACCGATAACACTCCATACTACAGGGAAAGTTTCCCCTTGCACGGTGATTGGAATCAGCTCTGGTAATCCAAATTGACGGGCAACCCACATCCCAACGAAAGCACCAAGAAAACCAATGATGGCAGAGAACAAGCAGCCTCCCCGGCTGTAACCGGTGAGCGCCATTCCCAGGCTTCCAGCAATCGCGGCGATTACAAGTAATATTATGAAACCTACAAGTGTCATTTTCTGCCTCCGAATCTTTGTTTTCCTTTGGGACATCTCCTGTTTCTGCAGGAGATGTCCCTTGTAATACCTACTACTGTTCTCTATTATCGATTACGTTCAGGCTCTACCCAGTACGGGGGAAAATCGTAGTAAGCATACAAGTCTAGCAACCAGCCAGCTTCATATTCAATATCACTGGGCCAATTGTCCTTATCAAACCCGGGTGCATTTTCTAGCTGATCTTTATCCACCTTTAGGGTAAAGGTATGGCCCTCTGGGTTGGTAGTTAGAGCTTCCCAGGGTATAGCAAACAACTTGTCGCCTAGTCCCAGAAAACCGCCAAAGGACAGCACAGCATAGTTGATGCGGCCAGCGTCCATGTCGATCATTAATTCTTTCAAAGTGCCTAGCTCTTCCCCGGTTGTGCTAACAACCTTGTCATCGATAATGGTTGTAGCTGATAGAACATGAGGATAGTTATTCATTGACTTCTCCTTTGTGAATTGGATGCCTCAACTATAAAGGCTGGCCTGCTCTGGTTCAATGGGTAATTTACCTAACTGACATGAGGGTAATCCCTTCTGAAACGGCCATATTATTCACACC
>JBAVJG010000012.1:0-2091 GCA_049687655.1 Anaerolineales bacterium
CGGTCATATAGTATCCTGCCCGGCCCAGGAGAGACTTCGGTCTGTGGGATAGGGCAATCGCATCTAAATACGCTTGAAAATGAGGTAAAACAGACTATCTTAGAACTTACAGGAGATAGCCATGCCCAGGAAACCGTTAGAAGCGATTGAGGAGCATTTTAGCAAAGTAAGCGACCCGCGCATGGAGCGGACGAAGGAGCATAAACTGATCGATATGATTGCCATCGCCATTTGTGGGGTGATCTGCGGAGCGGAAGGCTGGACGGATATTGAAAATTTTGGGAATAGCAAGTTGCCTTGGCTGAAGACATTTCTGGAATTGCCGAACGGGATTCCTTCGCATGACACCTTTGGGCGAGTGTTCTCGTTGATCGATGCCAGGCAGTTTCAGTTGGCATTTTTTGAGTGGGTGTGGGCCGTCAACGAGATCATCGGGGGGCAAATCATCAACATTGATGGCAAATGTTTGCGTGGTTCGCATGAACAAGAACTGGGAAAACGAGCGATCTACATGGTTAGCGCTTGGGCGGCAGAGAATGAGCTTGTTTTGGGGCAGCGCAAGGTGGACGAGAAGTCGAATGAAATCACAGCCATCCCCGAACTGCTTAAACTGCTTGACCTTTCGGGCTGTATCGTGACGATTGATGCCATCGGAACCCAAACCAACATCGCCAAAACCATCGTGGAAGGCCAGGCAGACTATGTGTTGAGCGTCAAGCAGAACCAGGGGCATTTGTTTGAAGACATTTCGGTCGTGTTTGCCGTGGATCAGGCACACGATTTCAAATACGCTTCCCTGGACTACCACAAGACGATCAACAAGGGTCATGGCAGGATCGAAGTGCGCGAGTGCTGGAGCACTTCCAACCCTGAATATCTGCAGTTGGTTCGGGGTGTCCAAAATTGGGTTGGGCTGAAAAGCATTGTCATGATCATTAGTACACGGATTATCGATGGAAAGGAAACCAAAGCGGTGCGCTTTTATATATCCAGCCTGGAGAGCAATGCGAAACGCATTTTACACGTTGTGCGCAAACACTGGTCCATCGAAAATGAACTGCATTGGGTGTTGGATGTGGCTCTCAATGAAGACCACAGCCGTGTTCGCAAAGATCAGGCTCCCGAAAACCTGGCTGTCCTGCGCCACATCGCCCTCAACTTGCTCAAACAGGAGAAAACGGCCAAAGGCGGTGTCCGAGCCAAACAGTTGCAAGCCGCTTGGGATCCGGATTATCTCCTCAAAGTCCTTGCCGCAGGCAATTAAGATGCGATTGCCCTACCAAGTATAGAGGATAACCACAATTACCCACCTGACATCAATTTAACGTAAATCTCCTCCAGCGCCGATTCCCGCATGGACAGATCCATCAGCGTCCAGCCACTGGCCGAAATAGTTTCCAACATCCCGGCGATTGCGTCCACTTCTGCGGTGCGAAAAACATAGTTTCCGTTCGCAAGTTCGTAATCGAGCTTTTTGTCCGCATGGAAGATAACCTGGTATTCACGTTTCCCCAGCTTGGTGCGGAGAGCGTCCATCGTGTCGAAAACCAACAGTTTGCCATTTTTGATAATCCCTACCCGGTCACAGATGGTCTCAACGTGAAAGAGATTGTGCGCGCTGAGTAGGATCGTTTTTCCTTCGCGCTTGAGGGTCTTGAGGTAATTGATGATGAAAAAGGATGTCAGTGGGTCAAGCCCCGAACTGGGCTCGTCAAGGATCAGCAATTCAGGGTCGTGCAACAACGTCCGCGCGATGGCAGTTTTACGCTTCATCCCTTTGGAAAATTCCCCAGTAAGTTTGTTTTTCTCGGCTAATTCGAGCGAAGCGAGAAGCTGGTCGATTCGTACCAGCGCCTTCTGTCGCGGCATCTGGTAAAGCTCCGAGAAAAAAAGCAGATATTGCTGGGCAGTCATGGCTTCGTAGAGCGGACTCTCCTCCGGCAGGTAGCCAATCCGCCCTTTAACCTTGATGCTTTCCTTTTGCATATCGTGTCCCATGACCTGTACAAGCCCCAAAGTTGGCTCAACCAGCCCCAGGATCATTTTCATGGTAGTGGTTTTACCTGCGCCGTTGTGACCGATAATCCCCAC
>JBAVJG010000013.1:0-4393 GCA_049687655.1 Anaerolineales bacterium
TGGTTACGGAACAAAACAACAGCAGAACTCTTACCGTTGCTATCACAAAGTCAGCCAGCAAACAGACCTTTTACACGATTCGCTTATTTGTGGATCGCGGACGTAGAGATGACGCCTACCGGGCTTACGGGTACTTCCGATGGGTAGATGATGTAATTGATATAGAGGCTCCCTTCGGGGATGATACAGGCTCAGGCCCTGAAAAGATCGCCTTTGTCAATCGCCAGAAGTCCCTGCCAGAGGCCTGTTATCGCGGCGAAATCCCTGATGATGTTTGCATCGAGGAACGGATGCTGGTCGATCTGGTCCAAAATGATACTGAGAAGAATAGCGGCTTACAATCTTATTTGCGCAATATGATGAATGTGATGGTCTTTGATGCCCACAGGCGGGATACCATCATATCGCAAAAGGAGTTGTCCGAATATCCGCGAAAGCTGGCAACGGCCGTCTCCGAAGCCATATACTATTTTATCGGGCATGATTATCCTTCGCCAAATCACGAGGCACGCTATCTGGCAGTAACTGCCGCACATATCATTCACATGCTGCGCGACACATTGGAGGATATTGATGCTGAATACTTCAACGTTCCAGGTGAATATATCCAGGCACACGAGATTTCGGCGCGAGATGTGGAGAGCCAGGCTTACCGCGAGTGGGTTTGTGGAAGGGTAAAACTGGCACGCATGTACTTCGAGGTTGGACGCGAATGCACAGCTCTTGTTAAAAGTCTGCGCTGCCGCCTGGTAGGTTATGCCTACTCAGCCCGCTTTGAGTGGATGCTGCCATGGTTTCAGGCCGACAATCTGCACAGAGAATTTTGGATGATTTAGAAATTTAGTTTGTGTCAGGCAAGCTTCTCTCAGCACTTTTCTCCCGAAAGACGCTATTTCCGATGCCTGGCCAGATGCGTAACATGCCAAACAACGCGCGCACCGTGACCCAGATTCCAACCACGATCCACACCCAATAGAGGGCGTCTACTTCGCAGAACTCCAGGAGTGAGATGCCGCCAAAGCCGACCAGCGCAGCGACGATCATGGCATTCCGCAGGAAACGATAATCACCTGTGCCCCAATGCACCCCGTCCGTGAGAAATGCCAGGGAACTGACCGGCTGGCTCATAGCGGAAACAGCCCAGGCCGGAAGGAAGACGCGCACCGCCGTTTCTGGGATGAGGAATGCGGCCACTGGCCCCCGACCCAGCCACATCAGCCCGCCCAGCGCCACTCCGGTCCACAGGCTCCAACTGGCTCCCACGCGTACCACGCGCTTGACCCAACCCATCGCATTGCGTCCCACAAAATAGCCCACCAGCGACTGAACCGTGGCCGCATATGCATCTAACGCCAACGATGTAAAGCCATACACCTGACGAATAGCCTGGTGCGCCGCGCCTGCATCCGCGCCGATGCGAGTGGCCGCGCGGGTGGTGTAGGCCAGGAAAAAGGTCAGCAGACCAGTGCGGACGAACAGGTCGCCACCGACACTCAACAAACGGGTCACATCGCGAAATGTGAATGATACAGACAGCCCCAATCGCACCGCAACTATTGTCACGCCCGCCAGCGCACCCAACCATTGGCTGACCGTGCTAGCCAGCGCCGACCCGGACACACCCATGGCCGGGAAGGGACCATTGCCGAAAATAAGCAGCCAATCCAGCAGCACGTTGAGCAGGTTGAAACCCACCGCGATCCAGAGCGGTGTACGCATATCTTGCAATCCGCGCAGCACTCCGAAAGTGACCAACATCAGCAGCACCGCCGGCGCGCCATACAGCCTGATCTGCATGTAATTGACTGCCTCCATCTGAACCGCACCCGAAGCGCCCAGTAACTCGGCCAGCCAATTCAAAATCGGCAAGAGAAGCAGGATCAATAGGATGCCAAAGCCCGTCGCCATCGTCAACGCCAGGCTGGCAATGCCGCCTGCTTTTTCGGGTTTACCCTGTCCATCCGCCTGCGCCACTTCAGTCTGCGCGCCAATCCCTAAAAAGTTGAAAACCCAGAACAGGCTGGTGAGGGCGGTCGTCCCGACGCCCAGAGCCGCGAGCGCAACCGATCCAAGGGATGCGACGAAGGCCGTATCCACTAATGCAGTGATCGGCTCGGCTGTCATAGAAAGTAACACTGGCAAAGAAAGTATCAGCAACGTTCGGTGTGGGCGCAGTGTAAAAGGATGGGGGCGATTATTCATCACGACATTGTAAATGAAAAATGGTCGCTTGGCTGGGCGACCTGAAAGGGATAGAACATGAGAATTTTAAGTCATCTAAATTGTATGGAAGGTTGGTTTCAGCGCCGGGTACAAATCTCGGTACAGGGGGTACAAATTCTCGTAGACTGACTGATTCTCACCCGGACTTGTTTCCCCGCTGATCTGAATAATCTCATTACAAGCGGACTCCACGCTTCGGAAGGCACCCGAGCCTGTCGCCGCTAAAAGAGCCGCCCCATAGGCTGCGCCTTCTTCAGCGTTGACGGTCACGATCTCCGCCCCGAACACGTCCGCCAGAATCTGACGCCATAGCGGACTACGCGCCCCGCCGCCAGTCACGCGCACCTGGGAGATGTTCTCCAACCCGGCGTTTTTCATCAATTCGAAGCTGTCCCGCAAGCCAAACGAAACGCCTTCCAACACAGCCCGTGTCAGGTGTGGAAAACTGTGCCGCACCGTCAGCCCGACAAAGGCGCCGCGCGCCAGCGGGTCGGGATGCGGGGTGCGTTCGCCTGTCAGGTAGGGCAGGAAGAACAGGCCGTCGCTGCCCGCAGGAACGTCCGCGGCAGGTTTGAGCAGCGTATCGTAATCGGTGCCAGGGGCGAACGTATCCCGATGCCAGCGCAGACTACCCGCCGCAGAGAGCATCACGCCCATCAAGTGCCACTTGCCTGGCACAGAATGACAGAAGGCATGCAGGCGTCCATCCGGCTCGATGAACGGACCGTCGGTAGTGGCAAACACCACACCAGATGTACCCAGACTGAGCGAAACTACGCCCACGCGGACAGCCCCCGTCCCCACCGCTGCCGCTGCCTGATCTCCACCGCCGCCAAAGATGGGAATCCCGGCAGGCAAGCCTAAAGCTTCCGCAACTTTGGACGAGAGTGTGCCAGTGACTTCTGTCCCTTCGTAGGTTTTGGGCAGATATTCGGCCGGGATGTCAAGCGCGGCTAGCACTTCAGGCGACCAATCCCGTTTTGCCAGATCAAACAGGATCGTGCCCGCGCCGCCGGCGCGGTCGCTGGCGAACTCGCCGGTCAGTTTGTAGCGTACGTAATCTTTGGGCAAGAGGATGTGGCGCGCCCGTTTCCAGATTTCGGGTTCGTGCTCCTGCACCCACAAGATCTTCGGAGCGGTGAATCCGGTTAGCGCGTCGTTGCCGGTGATCTGGATCAGTTTCTCTCGTCCAAGTTTGGTGCGGATGGCGTCACATTGCGGCCCGGTGCGCTGGTCGTTCCACAGGATGGCCGGGCGCAGCACCTTGCCATTTTCATCCAGCAGAACGAGACCATGCATTTGTCCCGTCAGGCCAATGCCTTTGACACTCGCGGTGTCCACGCCGGTTTTAGCCAACACCTGACGGATGCTTTCTACAGTGGCGTGCCACCACAGGGCCGGATCCTGCTCACTCCACAGCGGCTGCGGGGTTTCATATGGATACTCGTTCGAGGCCGCACCCAGCACTCCCCCGCTCCCGTCCATGAGCAGGGCTTTGGTGGCCGTTGTTGAGGCATCGATGCCAATGAAATAAGACATTTTTTACTCCAATTTATCGGGTAGTGCGTCGCACCATATTTTACGGGTTTTATTTCAGCGAAGAATCACTCCGCTTAACAAAAGTTTACCTAAAGGAAAGGTGCGACGCACCCTAGATGGCAATTACTCTAATCCCAATTTTTCAACGATCGCTTGTGCCGCATCTTTGTTCTCGGGGAATTCAACATCCGCGTACAGCTCCCAGGTTTCAGCGTGTGTGACCGACTCGCCCGGCGCCAATTTGCCAATCGGGGCCAGCGTTTCCAATTCGAGGAATCGGTCATTGCAGTAGCACTCGCTCGAACTGCCAAAATCATAGTAATTGGCGTTTGCATCGTAGACTGCTCGCTTGACGAACAGCGTACTGTCCAACCAGTAAGCCAGCCAGCCACGCGGGTTGGGAAAGCCGACCTTGAACGGGTCCTGCATTTCAGCGCGGACAAGAGTGTAGCGGTTGCCCCAACTGACTTGCGGACTGGCGATATCTGTGTACGGCCAGAGTGCCAGCGTACGGTTCGGCAAGACCTCAGTCTGCTCCCGTGACTGCGGCAGGATCGCCACCCCGCCCGTTCTGAACTGTGTGATGGCCCAGGGCGCGCACTCTACAGGCCACAGGCCGCGGTTGGTCAAT
>JBAVJG010000014.1:0-10372 GCA_049687655.1 Anaerolineales bacterium
CCGGTACTGTTACCGACAGCCATCACGGTGGCTGGAGTGCGGCACGCCTGCGCTGGGCAGGCTTCGATGGCTTGATCTTCAATGGTAAGGCTGAGAAACCTGTTTATGCTTATGTGACCGAAGATAAAGTGGAATTACTGGATGCGTCGGAAGTCTGGGGCATGGGCGTACACGATACAGTCAAATTCTTCCAGGATAAATATGGAAAGACCAGGAAAGAATTGAGCGTGATCGCGATCGGTCCAGCTGGAGAAAACCAGGTCAAGTTCGCATGCTGGATCAACGAAAATGACCGCGCCAGCGGACGCGGCGGCACAGGCTGTGTAGGCGGCAGCAAGAACCTGAAGGCCGTTGTCATCGATGCCAGGAAGAACATCACTAAGGCCTCTGACCGCGAAGTTTGTGTTCCCATTCGCGGACGTGCGCTCAAGGGCATCATGGCCGAGGAGAACATCACCAGCCCGCGCAAGGGCGGTCTCTCGGTTTATGGCACTAACGTGTTGATGAACATCACCAACAGTATGGGTGCCCTGCCTACCAAGAATAGTTCAGTAACATCCTTCGGCGACGACGGTGAGAAGATCAGCGGTGAGTACGTCAAAGAAAACCTGCTGGTCAACGACCCCACCTGTCATGCCTGCCCGGTGGCTTGCAAGAAGGAAGTCGAAGTAACAGATGGCCCGTACAAGGGCTTGCACATGGAATCGGTTGAATATGAACCGTCCTGGTCAGTGGGCGCCAACTGCGGCAACAATGATGCACGTCTGGTCGCCAAAATGATCGATCTGGCCAATGATTACGGCTTCGATGCCATCGAAATCGGGCATCCGCTTTCGGTCTGGATGGAAGCCAGTGAAAAGGGCTACACCAACGGCGAAGGCAAACTGGAATGGGGCGATCCGGACGGCATGACAGAAGCCGCAAAAATGGTCGCCTTCCGTGAAGGCCTGGGCAATGTTATGGCTGATGGCGCGAACGCAACCGCCGAACACTTTGGACACCCCGAACTGGCCATGACGGTCAAGGGCCAGGGCATCCCGGCTTACGACCCGCGCGGCCTCAAGGGTATGGGCATCGGCTACGCCACATCTAATCGCGGCGCCTGCCACTTGCGCGCTTACACCCCCGCTGCCGAACTGGGCGTGATGCCCTATAACTCGCTCAAAGTCGATCCGCTCGAATGGAAGGGCAAAGGCGAGCTGGTCATGATCTTCCAGAATGTGCATGCCTTCTCCGATAGCATGGATCTGTGCAAATTCAGCGCATTCGCAATGGGCGCCGATGAGTATGCACAGCAATACTCGGTTATGGCCGGAGTCCCCTTTACAGCCGATGACGTGCTGAAGACCGGCGATCGCATCTATAATCTCGAACGCCACTACAATAACCTGGCGGGGTTGAAGGAAGGCAGCGACTACCTGCCGAAGCGCTTCACCGAAGAAGCCTCCACCATGCCCGGCTCCGAAGGCCAGGTATGCGAGTTAGACGATATGCTTACGGAATATTACGAGAAACGCGGCTGGGAGGACGGCGTGGTACCCGAAGCGAAACTCAAGGAACTGGAGATCGTCTAAATCCCGTGATCACTGACCAGTACTAGTGCCGCAACAACCTTAAGCTGTAGAGTACCCTGCTGATTTCCAAAGGACAAAATCAATTCTAACCCTACAATTTAATATGGTTGCGGTACTAGTCAGTACAATAAAGGAAAAGATGACGCACTGTTTAGATGCGTCATCTTTTTTGTATCAGTTATTGAAGGTTACTTTTCAGCGATGGAATTTATTTATGCCCCGGCACGCAATGTCTTTTTGCCGAACACTTCCATGAAATCGTCAACCAGATGTTCTTCGATGTCGATCTCCAGGCGGGTCTGGCCGACGGACAAAGACCCCAGCCGGAACGGTTCCATCTTGGTAAGCTTCACACTCCACCCCTCAGCCTGAACCTGGTCATCGCTTATTACAGTTCCCCCCATCTCTTCCAGATATTCTTTTAGCAGAAAGTACGGAATTCCACGCATCTCGCGGACGATTTTTTGCATCTTAGCCACCTCCTACGGGAGGAAAGATGTCAACTTTATCGGTGGGTTTCATAATATAGCCAAACTTTTCATACAGATAGACCGCCTCACGGCCATTGATGAACATTTTCATATGGCTGCGGAAATCGCCGTTCTCATCGAGAAGTTCTGGGCCTAAATCCGGGTAATTGGTAACAACCAGATCGATCAACTGGCGAGCAGTTGATCCGTTTGGCATATCTACCCGGATCGTTTTTTGACCGACAATGGACCGTAGGGTTGCGTAAAAGTGGACATCCATAGCTACCGTTCCTTCCAATAAAATTCCGCACAGAAAGTATACCAAATCAAGCCTGTTTATGCATAAACAGGCTTACGAAAAAATACGGAGGAAGCCCTAATAAAAAAAATCCCCGTTCTATGGGGATTTTTAACTCTCAAAGAAGCCTACGAAGGATCAAACCTTCGTAAAGTTAGGATTTACGGACACTGGATAATTCCTTGCGCCCAGAGACATCCACCACAAACCGGAAACTCTATGTTTCCGATGCAGTCTTCCTCATTCGTTTCGGACAGGTCACAGCCTCCACAGAAGCTGCAGGGTGCGAAGGCAAAATTGTGCAGCCGTTCGCGATAGGCCACATAATCGGGAGCAGACCACAGGTCCGAGAGAGAACGTTCGGTCACATTGCCGATGACGTGTTTTTTAGAGAGGCGCGGCTTGCCGTGCAAATAGCTGGTATGGGTGTGCATCAAAGGCCAACACGGGCTGACGTCCCCAGTCCAGGAGACAGACATCGTCCCGCTCTCGACAAAATTGCAGGTGTCGCTCGCGCCGCCCCAGTTGTTGCCTGCGAAAGTGATGTTCAACTGGCTATTGAAGGTTTCGAATAACGCCTCCCGGGTGGTCTCATCAAAGTCCATTTTGGGCAGGCTTAGACGCGGTAGATGAGGCGCATCCAGATAAGCGATGTTGTGCATGGTCTGCGTATACAGACGGTCGTCCTGCATATTTTCGGTAGCAGGTTGCACATTGCTGACGGAAAAATACTTGGCCTTGAGCGATTTTCCCAGCTTGATAACTTTGGGCAAATCAGCGATGTTGCGCTTCATAGCAACAAATGCAATCCCGATTTCAGGCTTGGGGAAATGGCTGGCAGGCCGCATTTCGGCAAAACGCTTCAGGTTTTTGACGATATTGGGAAGCTCGGCCCCCATGCGCACATCCGCATAGGTTTCCGGGGAAGCGCCATCGATCGAGACCCAGAGAACATCCAGGCCGGAGTCGATCAATTCCCGGGACTTCCTCTCAGTCAGAGTTGTGCCGTTGGTGATTACTTCGACATTAACACCCAGCGCCTTGACTTCTGCGATCCAGTCGATGGTTTTAGGATGGAAAAGTGGTTCGCCAATGCCCCCAAAATAAACGTCGGGAATCGGATCTAGCTCCCGAAGACCTGCGAGAATCGACTGGAAGGTTTCCTCGCTCATACGCCCGATGGGCTGCTCCCAGGCATTACGGAAGCAGGTGATGCAATCCAGGTTGCAGGCGACGGTAGGCTCGATATAAACTTTGGTGAGATGCGTTACCGGCCTGTGCATGCGGATAAAATTCTGGCCTTCGTCCAGGCGCACTTTGGCGCCCGGTTGCAGGCCGTAACTTTCGAGTACATCCGACGGCAGAATCAAACGTCCCTGTTCATCGACTTCTGCCCAGGCAGTGGTTTGTTTGACAGAGGGGACATCCGGCCTGATCGTTTTAGGGGCGAGGATTTGTGCGAGTAGGTCCATGTTTACATTGTATCCTTTTCCGTCTCTAAAGCAGTGTGACTTTTATCGCATTTTATAGATGTAATTAGTCTTATTTATAAAAGGATGTTCCCGGTCCAACCAAAGGACAATGAGCCGTCAGTAGCAGTGATATAATTCACACACCTTCAAACAGTACCGCAAAAAACTACAAATGTTAGGTAATTTGTAACTTATCAAAGAACGAAGTACAAAATAGTACTACAATTTTAAGTGGTTGCCCCACCCTGGCGGGGTTGCGACACAAGGAGTTCCCTTTGGCTGACGCCCGTGTAACCAATTTTGCAAAAGTCCTGGTAGAACGCTGTACAAATGTGCAACCCGGAGATCGTATTTTAATCGAAGCCACAACCGCCGCCGAACCACTGGTTCGCGAACTTTACGTTCAAATCCTGGAAAAAGGTGGAAACCCGGTCACATTGTTGCAATTACCAGATATTTTCTTCCCCGGTCATGAAGACCTGCTGCTGATGCACGGCAACAACAGCCAGATCGACTTCGTCCCGCCTTTCCACAAGCTGGCTTATGACCAGTTCGATGGACGCGTCCGTATCCATTCGGCTACGAATACACGTTCGCAAACCAGCATTGACTCATCCCGTTTGCAGCAACGGGGCAAGGCTACCGGTGTCATCACCGAAACACAAATGCGACGTGGAGCGGAAGGTGCTTTCAAATGGGTCACCACACTGTATCCTACTGACGGGTATGCACAGGATGCTGAAATGAACTTCGAGCAATATGCCGATTTCGTATTCCGAGCTGTACATGCAAATGAAACTGACCCTGTTGCTTACTGGAAAAAGGTTGAAGCCGACCAGCAGGCAGCTGTTGATTTCATGAAAGGCAAGAACCAGGTCATCCTGCGCGGGCCAAATGTGGACTTGACGCTTTCAGTCAAGGGGCGCAAATTCGTGAACTCCTGCGGTACGCATAACATGCCAGATGGCGAGATCTTCACTGGCCCGATCGAAGACTCGGTCAATGGTTGGGTCAAGTTCACTTATCCGGCCATCTATCAAGGCGTCGCCGTCGAAGGCGCCGAGTTGACCTTCTCGAACGGCCAGGTTACACAGGCACGCGCTGATAAAAACCAGGATTTTTTGCTCAAAATGTTGGAATCGGATACAGGTGCGCGCTATTTAGGCGAGTTTGCCATCGGTACCAATTTCGAGATTGACAAGTTCACCGGCCAGATCCTCTTCGATGAAAAGATCGGCGGCTCCTTCCACATGGCGCTCGGCGCGGGTTATCCTGAAACCGGCGCGAAAAACAAAAGCGCCATCCACTGGGACATGATCTGCGACATGCGCACGGGCAGCGAAATCCTGGTCGATGGTGAGTTGTTCTATAAAAACGGTGAGTTCGTTTTCAAATAAACTACAGGTTGAATCTTTAAAGTTGAAGGTTGAGGCCGCGTATCAGCTCTCAACCTTCTTTATTTACCTGCAATCTTTAACCTGGAATCAATTCAATATTTTCCCACCGAAGCATCAATCTGTTTGGCATAAGCATCAATCCCCCCCTGCACACTGAAGACATTCGTCCATCCCCGCGCAAGCAGCCATTGGGTCACCTGAGCACTGCGGACGCCATGATGACAAAGGACCAGAATTTCCGCGTCCTTCTGCTGGACTTCCTCGGGAAGAGCCTCAACACCAAGTTGCGCCAGGCGGCTCGTTGGCACGACCTTCAGCCTGTTGTCCACGAGCATGGCATGATCCAACTCCCAGGCCTCACGCACGTCAAGCAAAATAAACGCATCGTCCGATTGCAATTTTCGGGCAAGTTGATGAATATCAATCTCAGGAACTTTCAAGAAACTCATGCTCTGAAAAAACCTCGCCGCACCGGGTGAACATTTTCTGTAGTGACAAAGGCAGCTTCGTCACATTCGTTGATAATTTTCTCAACGGACAATACCTGTTTGCTACGAACGCTCAGGCTCAACATACTGACCATGCCATCCTTACCGCGTGCTGGGATTTCGGTCACGGCATAGCCGCTCTCGCGCAATGTCTGCGCCATGACAGCACCCCGCCGCGGACTGATGACCTGGATATTCGTAAACCCAAGTGCCAGACGTTCCTCAATCCACATACCGACCACACCACCGGTTGCAAACCCGGCTGCGTAGGCCACGATATAGAGCGGATTGTTCAAGTTCGATAGCACAGAAGTCAACAACAGGACATAGATCAACGAAACTACAAATCCAACAATCCATGACCACAGTTTCATGCCACGCAGTGTGAAAAGCATACGCAATGTATCCAGAGTCATATTCAGAACGCGCAATCCAAATATCACCAGGACACCTATCCATGGATTGCTGAAAACCATCAAGTCGAACATACTAAATCTCCTCAAGAAAAAAGGGCGGCCAATTGGCCGCCCTGCAGTTTTTCATATTATTTTACCGCAGGAACATACAATCGCTCCACATACTCTTTGACCATACGCCGCGTGCTGAATTGCGGCGTGATCGTACGCAGACTGTTTTTCATGTGCTCGATCCAATCCATCGGAATCCAGTCATCGTTCAGGTCGTAATAGAGCGGGATAATCTCGTTTTCCAGCGTAGAATACAGGCTCAAAGCATCGGCTTCGTCTTGTATTTCCGGCACATCCGGTTCCTTATCTTCGCCGATCGCCCAGCCGTTCTTGCCATTATAGGCTTCACGCCACCAACCATCCAAAATAGAAAAGTTGAGCCCGCCATTTAACGCGGCCTTCATACCGGACGTGCCTGATGCTTCCATCGGGCGGCGCGGCGTATTTAGCCACACATCCACACCCTGTACAAGATATCGGGCGATGTTCATATCGTAATCTTCCAAGAAGACTAAACGTCCGCTTGTCTCGGCTTTTTTGACAGTGCGATAGATCCGCTGAATCATCTGCTTACCCGGCTCATCGGCGGGATGCGCCTTTCCAGCAAAGATAATTTGCACCGGCATGTTGGGGCGGTTGATAATATCCAACAAGCGCTCCACATCACGCAAAATCAGGCTGCCGCGTTTATAGGTTGCAAAGCGACGCGCGAAACCGATGGTCAGCACATATGGGTCGATCAAAGCACCCGAAGCCAACACCTGCACCGGGTGAAAGCCACCCTGCGCCCAGCGCGTGCGTGCCCATTCTTGCATACGGAACGAGAGCTTGCGCTTCTGGTGCATCCGAAAAGCCCATAATTCTATAGCAGGGATTTCGTCCAGCTTGCTCCATGTTTCCGGATCGTCCAGATTCTCACGCCATTCAATCCCAAGGTACTTATCGTAGAGCACACCCAAGCGACGTGCCATCCAGTTGTCTGTATGCACGCCGTTGGTCACATAAGTGATAGGTACATCATCTACTTCTTTGTCTTTCCACAAGAAGTTCCACATCTTCCGGGCCACACGCCCGTGCAATTCGGAGACTCCATTTCTTCCATCTGAGTGATGCAGTGCAAGCACGCCCATGCTGAAAGACTCGCCCCAGGATTGCTTGTTGCGCGCCAGGTCAACAAACTGGTCACGATCCAATTCCAATTGCGGCCAATAACTCGAGAGATACTTGTCGATCAACCACAGCGGGAATTCGTCATTACCAGCCGGAACAGGCGTGTGTGTGGTGAAGACATTTTGTCCTCGCGTTTTCTCCATCGCATCGGCAAAGGATGTTCCACCGGCTACCAGTTCGCGGGCGCGTTCCAGAGTCAGGAAGGCTGCGTGTCCCTCGTTCATGTGCCAGACGGAGGGGTTATAACCCAGGGCACGCAGCGCGCGCACGCCACCAACGCCCAGAACTATTTCCTGCATGATGCGCCGGTCCAGATCAGACCAGTACAGGCGTGCAGTCAACATACGATCTTCGGGGTCATTGGACTCGACATCAGAGTCCATCAGGAACAGAGGCACTCGCCCAACACGGATTTCCCACAAGCGTAAATCCACCTGACGATCGGGCATCATCACAGAAACAATCAATGGTTTGCCATCTTCACTTAAAACAGGCAAAACCAGCATATCCTGAAATCGCAGCGGATTGTTGAGGGAATCCTGCCAACCGTCCTCACTGATGCGCTGAGAAAAGTAGCCTTCTGCGTACATCAGGCCAACACCAACCAATGGCAGGCCAAGGTCGGAGGCTTCCTTCAGATGATCGCCAGACAACACACCCAGGCCACCAGAATAGATCGGCAGGGTTTCATGCAGGCCAAACTCCATCGAGAAATAGGCGATGGGTTTGCTGGCAAGCTCGGGATGAGTCCGATCCGACCAGTTATCCGCTTTCAGCAGGTAAGTATCGAAGTCGGCGAAAACATTGTCGTAGAGGGCCAGGTACTGGTTGTCCTGTGCGACTTCATTCAGGGCAGAGCGCTCAACTTGACGCAGGAGCAGGATCGGATTATGAGATAAATGCTCCCACAGGTCATTGTCGATGCGCGAAAACAGGCGCTGCGCGTTGGGCTGCCAGGTCCACCAAAGGTTATAGGCCAGTTCACCCAGGCGATCGATGCGCCGTGGCAAATCAAAATGATTTGGGATACGAGTATGAAATTCGGTCATAGCGGCACAATCATACCACTGATATGTGACGCATGACACCTGGACATATTTGCTATACAATGGGGATATGCCCACAGTACAACTCTTCGTCACTTGCCTGGTCGATACGTTCTACCCTGAAACTGCTGAGGCCATTGTCAGCATTCTCCGCCGTTTGGGCGTGGATGTGGACTTCCCCAGCGAACAAACCTGCTGCGGACAGCCGCAGTTCAACGCCGGCCTGCGAGCGGATGCGCGCCAGATGGCCAAGCATATGATTAAAACATTCGAGGGTTTCTCTGGAGAAGTGCTCTCCCCCTCAGGCTCGTGCGCGCACATGGTCCGTCACAACTACCCGGAACTCTTTGCAAAAGACCCGGGCTGGCTGGCACGCGCGCAGGCCCTGGCGAAACGGACTTTTGAATTCTCCGAATATCTGGTAGATATACTGGGTGTCGCTGATGTTGGCGGAAGATGGGAAGGTACCCTGACCTACCATCCCTCCTGCCATCTCTCACGCGGACTGGGTATCGACCGTCAGCCGCGCGCGCTGCTAGCCAAGGTGCAGGGCGCACAAATCGTGGAGCTCCCCGAAGAGCAGGATTGCTGCGGTTTCGGCGGAATCTTCTCGGTGGCGCATCCAGAACTTTCAGCGGAGTTTCTCAAACGCAAAATCGGCAACCTGGAGAAAAGCGAAGCACCGACGCTGGTCGTTGCGGATACGGGCTGCATCATGCACATCGCGGGCGGATTGCACAGGCAGAAGAAGCCGCAAAAAGTGGTGCATATTGCGGAAGTGCTCAACCATCAATAGGGAGCAAATATGTTCAGTAAATCGGCAAAATTCTACAACACGATTTACGAATCGATGGGCAAGGATTATATTGCCGAAGCTCGGAAAGTCCATCAGTTTGTCCAGAAACATAAACATGCAGCAGGGAATTCTCTGCTGGAAGTGGCCTGTGGAACTGGATTGCATGCTTCGGCCTTACAGGAATTCTATCAAGTAGAGGGTCTCGACCTGGATGACGAAATGCTGGCGGTAGCCAGTCAGAATTATCCTGACGTTACATTCCATCAAGCCGACATGGCCGAATTCGATCTGGGGAAAGGATTCGACGCAATCACCTGTCTGTTCAGCTCCATCGGATATGTCAAAACAAAGAAGCACTTAGAGAAAGCTATTCAAAACATGACTCGCCATCTTCTAGCAGGCGGGGTGCTCATTGTGGAGCCCTGGTTTACACCGGGCCAATGGCAGGTGGGTAGAGTAGATGCTTTGTTTGTGGACCAACCTGACCTGAAAATTTCTCGGATGAGTCTTGGAGGGGTAAAAGGTCGCCTATCTATTCTTACATTCCATTACATGGTTGGTACACCCAAGGGCATTGAATATTTCACAGAGCGGCACGAGTTGGGTCTATTCACACATGAAGAATACCTCGAAGCTTTCCGAAAAACCGGGCTTGAAATCACCCACGACCCCGAAGGAGTGGACGGGCGCGGTCTTTACATTGGATTAAAAACATGACAGCTTTCCGCACCAAAATCCGCGAGCAAATCGCAAATGAAGCGCTGCAAGTCGCGCTGGACGCCAATGCCGAGCGTCGCGTGCAGGGACGCATCAACGCTTTTGCATCCCTGCCCGATTGGCGCGAACGCCGCCAGCGCGCGCATGCCGTCCGTGCGGAGGTAATCGAACATCTGGATGAATATCTGGACAGATTTGTTGCCAAGGTGACTGAAAACGGGATCACCGTCCATCGCGCGAAAGATGCAGCGGAGGCGATCAAAATATTTTTGGAAATCGTAGGGGCGAAGCATGCTTTGCCCCTACTTATCGCAAAATCCAAATCCATGGTGACTGAGGAAATCCACCTGAACCACGCCCTCGAGGAAGCCGGTCATCGCGTGGTCGAAACCGACCTGGGCGAATACATCATCCAACTGCGCGGGGAACGTCCCAGCCATATCATTACACCTGCTGCGCACCTGCGCCGTCACGAAG
>JBAVJG010000015.1:0-3052 GCA_049687655.1 Anaerolineales bacterium
CTCATCAGCCACCTGGACGCCCGTCATCAAGCCGCGCTCTCCGCTGGAGCGGATGCGTTTATCAGTAAAGGTGAGATGCCCGAGCGCCTGGCCGAACGCCTGCGATCTGTTGCTGCAAGCATTCAAACTGGATGATGAGAGACTTGAAATCCGGCGCACCAAGGCTGTCCTGCCTGTGCCTGTAGCACAGATACAGGTAAGCGCCGGCGTAAATTGGGACAGCCTTTCCGTAGATTGGTAGCAGTAATGAGCGCCAATCGTCTCTATTCGCAGGAATATGGAGGAACTGCCAGATGAAAAAACGAAAACAGATCAGCCCGGCTGAAGCCAAACGCATCGGAGAAGCCTTGCACATTGATTGGGACCACGTCGATCTCGAGCAATTCCGCCAGGGACTGATGAGAAAGCAAACCCAAGAAATCACAGACCCTGAAACGGGGTTTACGTTTGATGGCGTGCTTCAGACCGGACAGGTTGTCCTGGCCCATACGGAAGAAATTCCGGATTATTTCACCCGGCTGGATAAACTGAAAGAAGAAGTCGATGAGTACCGGGCCAGAAGCAGGTAATGGATACAAGCGCCAATGTAAATTTAGAAGTTTTTCCAACTGATCTGGAGGATCAAATTATGAACAAAGATGTTTTCGAAGGCAAATGGAAACAAATCCGGGGCGAAGCCAAGGCGTGGTGGGGAAAACTCAGCGACGATGACCTGGACCGCGCCGCTGGCAAGTTCGAGGCCTTCACCGGCTTGCTTCAGGAAAAATATGGCTACACCCGTCAATATGCAACCGATGAAATCGAGAAGCGCGTGACGGAGTATGAGGCTATGAAAGGTGAAACGCAGCCCACCGCCCCTGTTAAGCGAGTGAAGTGATATCGCACCTCCTTCTCCTTTGAGGAGGGGTTGGATCAACAAAAATATTTTCACAATCACAACTAGGAGATAAAAATGAACCTTCTTATATACCCCTTATCGTTGCTGCAGTGATCGGCTGGGTGGCAACCGAAATCATGCACGACCGTTCGAACCTGCTGATCAATATCATTGTGGCTGTTGTGGGCGCGTTCCTGGCTGGTTATTTCCTGAGCCCCCTCTTTCATGTAGGGATGATCAACGATGCCATTACCATTCCGACCATGCTGGTCATGTTACTTGGATCGGTGATCTTGCTGGCGATCGTTAACCTCTTCCGTGGAAGAGGGCGTCGAACAGCCTGATCGTTTCACTTACTTTCTTGTACCCGGGCCAATTGTACATAAGCGCATGCGGCCTTTGAAAAAAACACTCAAAAAAGGAGAATAAAAAATGAACATTATCATCTATTTGATTGCTGGAGCGATCGTCGGGTATGTAGCCAGCAGAATCATGCATACGAATTCCCAACAAGGCCTGATCCTCGATATCGTGGTCGGCGTGGTTGGTGCGTTCCTGGCTGGCTACTTCATCAGTCCATTGTTGGGCATCGGGACCATCAATGATGCCATTACCATTCCAACCTTGCTTGTAACACTGCTGGGTTCCGTTGTACTTCTTTGGATCTATAAGATGGTGGTGCGCCGCTAGTTGGCCAATGATATTGGCGATTTAGTTTATAGCCTTTGAGTTAATTAAATGAGCAGGGGTGTGTTACACCCCTGCTCGTAAAAACTATTTACAGAGTGCTGCGTAAATATCCGAACCAGAATCCTGGTTTTTGAAGGCAATTCATTAGATTCGAGTTCGGGTAAATATGCAAGAAGCAGTAGAAAATTAAGTATCTCTGTTAGCGAGGGTGGCGCTCCTTTTATTGAATCAGGCTCATGCCTGGAAAGCAAGTTCAAAATGTCAAATGAAAATAGAGTATCACAAGTTAGAACATCGCAACGCGAACCAGAGCGAGAGCAACGCATCTTCACTTTTAAGGCCACGCAACTGATCTGGCTGTTGTTCGGAATTCTGGAAGCCCTGATAGCGCTTCGCATCGGACTGATGCTGATCGGAGCGAATCCTAACAGTCCGATCGTTGCGCTGATCTATGGATTGACTTACCTTTTCCTGTTCCCCTTTGAGGGATTGATCAGTTCGCCAACAGTCGGCAGTATGGTACTTGAACTCTCTTCCATGTTTGCGATGCTTATTTATGGCCTGATCGCATGGGTTGTGGAAAGAATCGTCTGGTTGATCTTTTATCGACCGCGGGGTTCTGTAGTAGGCGTTACTGAAACTACCACCAGCGAACAGCACAATATCCCATAAGTCAAAAAGGGGCCAACATGGATAATTCCTTCCAACGGCAAGAGTCCGACGCGCAGCAAAAGCGTGGCATTTTAGGCAGTTTGCAGGTTTTTGATAGCATCCTATCGTTTATACGACACTCTGTAATTTTGCTGGCTGGCCTTATCTGGTTGACAGAAGAAGAACAAGAGGATGCAGGTGTTTACCTCGGTCATCCGGGAGAAGAATAATTTTAGCCAAATAGTAACAAGTAGTAACAAGGAGAAAGAAATGATAAACGAGAATCAAGAATATAAGTACCACACCAATCCCCTGAACATTGTACTTGGCATGTTAATTGGTGGCCTGGCTGGCGCTGTGACGATGCTGTTGCTGGCGCCGCGATCCGGAAAAGATACCCGAATGCAAATCCAGGAAAAAGGCCTCGAACTGCGCGACCGGACGAACGAAATAGTGGAAGATACCTTGGCGCAGGTACGTTCGAGTGTGAACAAGCTCACGCTGGATGGCCGCGAGAAATTCAACGAATTAAAACAGCAGGGTCAGGAACTGGCAGTTGAGCAATTGGACCACGTATCAGAGGCAGCAAAAGCCGGGAAAAAGGCTCTCCAAAGTTCCTGAAATTGAAAACCGCATACATTAATCTCTTAGAAGTTACGCAGTTGAATGGTAACAGCCCGAAAATAAGGGGGACGGGCGGACGCCCGTCCCCCTTATTTTCGGTACCTTTTTGCAAACTGCGTAAATCCTACTACTATTAGAAAGAATAAAAAGGAGAAAAAATATGAATCTCAAACTCAGTGAACCCAAAGTTGTCACATTTTGGATTGCTGT
>JBAVJG010000016.1:0-2016 GCA_049687655.1 Anaerolineales bacterium
TCGCAATGGCCCACAGACCCTAAATTAGCTGTTTGATTCTGCAGAGCTCATATTAATTAGGTGCTCAGCAACTTCCCGAATGTTCTGGAAAATATAGTTTGGCTGAAATGGTGAGATGGGTACATTATTTGCCTGCGTTTCACCACTGAGAACAAGGATTGTCGGGATACCTGCATTGCTGCCAAGGGCAATATCTGTGTAGAGTCGGTCTCCAATCATACACATGGCTGAAGACGGGATGCCCACCCGATCTACAGCCTGCTCAACCAGCAATTAATTCGGTTTGCCTACGATCAGATCAGGCTCACGACCTGTGGATGCCTTGACGAACGCGATCGTGGCACCGATGTCAGGCATAAAACCGGTTTCGGTTGGGCAGTTGTAATCGGGATGTGTCGCAATATAGCGCACTCCAGCACGAACCAAGTCACATAATTTCCACAGCTTGGCATATGTCAGTGTTGTATCAAAGCCTAAAACTGCAAAATCCGGCGACTTGTCAGCTAGCACAAAGTCACGCTCATAAAATTCATTTTCAAGTGATTGGGTGCCTACAACGTATACCCGCGCCCCGGTGTTTTTACGTTGCATATACATGGCCGTTGCTTCGCCGGAAGTCATGATTTTTTCCCGTGAGATTGGCAATCCGAGGCGGTTCAATTTTTCTGCATACTGCCGGCTGTTTTTGGATGAATTATTTGTCAGGAATAAATAGTTGCGTCCCTGTTGGTTTACGACATCGATAAATTCCAGGGCGCCGTCCAGCAACTCCTCTCCCAAATAGAATGTACCATCCATATCCAGGAGAAAGCACCGTATTTGTGCCAATGGATCATTTTTGTTCATAGATAATTAATCTGTACGTTTAGCCGCATTTTCAAACACTGGCAGCATTGCGAAGTAAGTTTGCCGATACTGTTCATACGCATCCGCATAGACAGACATTGTTGCGGGGTCTGGCTCAATGCATTCATGAATCTTAACAACATGGTCACTCACCTCTGTGAGTGTAGTATATGCTCCAATTCCAACCAATGCTAAAAAGGCTGCTCCCAGTGCTGTAGTTTCAGTGATCTCCGGCACTGATACTGGTAAACCAGTAATGTCTGCCTTGATCCGATTCCATAGCGGGCTTCTCGCGCCGCCACCCATCACACGTAGTTCACGTAATTCCATTCCAGAAATTTGCATTTGTATAGTAATGTCACGTACTGCATAGGCTGTACCTTCTAATAAAGCCCGAGCAAAATGACCGCGTGTATGTGCCAGGGTAATTCCTGCATAGACTCCACGAGCAGATTCGTTCCAGGTGGGCGCAAGCGCTCCCATGAGGCTTGGAAGGAAAACTAACCCTTCAGCGCCCGGCGCAATTTGGGCCGCCTCGGAGTCGAGCGTAAAAAACGATTCTCCCACTGCAAACTGGTCACGGAACCAGCGATAATTACCACCGGAGACAAAACCAGGATTCTCCAATAGCCAGAGATCTGGGTCGGCGTGGCAATGTGTTTCCACGAGGCGAGTCTCATCAAAAATAGCGTTGCGATTCGCAGCGCAGACAGGTTCTGCTGTACCGGCAATATCACCAGCAATACCAGGTCTGATCACGCCGGCTCCAAGGCAGGCCGCGTGTTCATCCCCGCAACCCACCATGATAAAAGTTTCAACACCCAAACCCAGTTGCTCAGCAAACTCTGGACGAAGCTTTCCCAAGATACTAATTGCTGAGTCTATTGGCGCTAGTTTGTTCAATTCAATGCTAAATACATCCAGCATGGTCGGGGACCATGTTTTAGTATTCACATCTAGCAACAAGGTAGATGAAGCATTTGAGTAATCTACTCTTATTTCACCAGTAAGAGCATACGCGATATAGCTACCTGGAAGGAGAAAGTGGGTTGCCTTTTCATAGATCCTTGGCTGCTGATCCGCGAGCCAACGGATCTTAGGCGCGACATGGGAAGCATCTAGATTGAGCCCGGTCAGATTAAAGATCCGATCATCTTCGATAAATTGACG
>JBAVJG010000017.1:0-4379 GCA_049687655.1 Anaerolineales bacterium
AAGTGGACTATCGCAACACAACTGCCCGTTTTAACGGAGGCAGGAGTACAGTCCGTGCTCGAAACGTGGTCGTCTCTGCCGGTGCGCTCGGGACGATGAACCTGCTCTTCCGCTGCCGGGATGTGACCCGGTCCCTGCCCAGGATCTCGTCCCGCCTGGGAGACAAAGTGCGCACCAACAGCGAGAACATCCTGGGCGTCACCAGCCGGGACATAGACATCGATTACTCCAAGGGGATCGCTATCTCGTCCATTTTCCAGGCGGACGATGTCACCCGTGTGGAACCGGTGCGCTACTCGGACGGCTCGTCCTTCATCCGCGTTTTGACAGCCCCGCACGTGGAAGGTGATTCGGCTCTTATCCGATTCCTGAAAACCATCTGGGAAATTATTCGACATCCGTTTGATTTTCTGTATAGTAAATTCTTCTCGCGCTGGGCGCGCTACACCACGATTTTGCTTGTAATGCAGGTGGAAGAAAATTTGACCAACATCCGCCTGGGGCGCAACCTGTTCACCCTGTTCCGTAAGGGACTGGTGCTCAGGCCGGATTCAGACCACCCCATCCCGCGCCAGCTCAAGATCGGCAATTATGTGACCCGTTCGCTGGCCAAAAAGGTAAACGGCATTCCGGCGGCAGCCTTCACTGACAGCCTTTTTAATTTCCCGACCACGGCACATTTGATGGGCGGTGTGCCATTTGGCAGGAGTGAAAATGAAGGCGTGGTCGACCTCGACTGCCAGGTCTTCAATTACCCCGGCCTGTATGTGGTTGACGGCTCGATCATGCCCGCCAACCCGGGCGTCAATCCGTCCCTGACGATCACGGCGCTGGCAGAGTATGCGATGAGCAAAGTAGAGGAGAAATCAAAGTAGGTATGTAGTATGTGCGATTGTCATGAAATCGAGACATGGTGCAGGGGAACCCGTTCTGATTCTCCCTTCAAAAACATGGAACAGATCAAGGTAGGTGATTGGTGTTACCTTGTGAGATGCAAAGAATGTAATCAATTATGGCAAGTAGATGCATGGGATAAATATTCTCATGGCTTGGCCATAAAATTTTCTGGTGCTATCGAAGAATGGGAAAGATTATCTGATATTGAAATACGTAAGTCCGCTATGATAGATAACCATGGCGGACTTTCTGATAAAGAGTGTCAATGGAATAAGTGCAGAAACAAAGCCTTGAACGATATGGCAATTTGTGTCGAACACGCTTACGAAGAAATGGGGATGCGCTGGTAACGCTGAAGGGTAAACCCTTCAGCGGAAATAGGTTTTAGAAGATGTGAAGTGAAAGAACCAGAGATGTGCAACTCTGGTTCTTTTAGATTCAATTATTCTTTCTCTGCAATTTCTGGTAGAGGCAGCGCGGTAATCAAATCCCGGCTGCGGAAGCGTTCGATATACTCCCGCGTTTCCCAGTAATCCAAATCCAACTCATCCACAATTTCGAATACGCTTTGATCCCCTTCGAAACGCATCATCATTTTCTCGATGGCGCGGTTGAGTTTCCAGTTGTCCTGCCAGTCCACCCACAATCCGTGACCGGAGAGAAAGACCGGTCCGCGAAACTTACGTTTCGGTACATAATTGGTCGCATAGATGCGGATAATCTCTTCAATTACATCCGCTGCTTCCTGTAATTTGTCTTCGTGGATGATGTCGAGATTGTCATCCGAAGTGTGGTATTCCGGATAAGGATAGCGGCTGATCGACAGGCAGGGTACATTCACTCCCGGTCCGTTCAGGACGCGTTCGTCGTTGGCGATGATATCGGCAAAGGTGCCTTCGCGGAATTCCTTGTCCTTAGCTTTCAACACATACTGTCCGATCCGATCAAGCATGTGCGTATCCTGACGGGTATGCTGCAGGGCTATTGTATTATTGTTACCGGTCATCTCTACAAAGATGCCGCCCCGGAATATCGGAATCAAATCTTCGTGTTGGGCCAGGTATGCGATGGTGCCAATTGTCTCGGGTCCGAACCAGAAGCGGACGCTCATCGAGCCAGCCTGCAGCGGGTCAGCAGCCAGACGGCGGGCAACTTCCAGGGCAGTGACGACTCCGGCGGCATCGTCATTGGCCTGGTTCGGGTGGCAGACGTGCGCCATGATGAACATTTCCCCAGCGGCTGGGTTCGCGTCGCCCAATGGATGAACAACAGCGGTGGAAACCTTGAAGCCCTGCTTGGGATCGGTCACAAATTTGGATTTGATGACAGCGTGATATTTCTGATCGTGAGATAACGTATCGAATAAATCCTTCGACAAACAAAAACCCCAATCGCGATCGTAATATTTGAATTTCCAGGGGATGGTATGCGAGAGCTTCTCGTTGTAATATAAATGAGGGAGAAGTTCATCCCAGGTCAATACTTTGTCAATGGGAAGGGAATAGGAAACGAGATGCAATGGATCATCCTTGAAATCCACGATGCGTTGACCGTCTTCCATTTCGAGATAGGCTTCGTGAACCACATAACGTTCGGGCACGTACCAGGTCCAGACCGGCTGAAGCGGTTCGTAGGTCTCGATTTTGTAGTTGGCGTTTTCGGGGAGATAAGAGCCGATGATATCAAGAGCCGCATCGGTCCCGTCTGATGCGAGAGTGCGGTGTAAAGGTACGATCTCCGCTAGCACATCCTTCAAACTGCTGATGGATTTCATCTCAGGAATCCAGTCTTTGGCTTTATCCGCGGTCTCGATCACGTAGGTCAGGCCTGGCCCTTCCTGTTCTTTCATGGCATTGACTGCCACGCGAAAGACATCCCTGCATTTCATCAAGCGCACATCGCCCAGGCCGATCTTCTTCATATTGACGACCTGACCATCGAGCAGCGCGCCGATCGGCTCGAAGTCCAAGACTACGCCACGATCGACATCACGCACCAGCATGGTGTAGGTTACTTCGTGCGGTTTGCCGTCAAAATCAATGGCTGTGCCTGTAAATTCTTTTAAGTAACGATAGTCGACTTCAGCCGCCTGCTCGCAGTGATGCAGATAAGTGATACTTTTGCTATAGATCAACCCCAAGATCAGGATCTTGGCATCCCAATCGCGGAATTTTTTGAATATGGTGGTTTCGCCGAAACAATCGGTGGTACGGTGCGCAGCCAGTTCATCGGCGTGTTTCCCAATAGCGGCCATCGAATAAATGGGATGGAACATGCGCTTCGACCGCGGATCTGTACGCAGCATCTCGGTCAGGATGCCCATCTGGGAGGGCGTGGTGCGGATATCCCAGGGCACGCCTTTGAGAAAATCATAATTGAAAGTAGGCTGGATCAAGGTCCCTTCGGGACCAACCACTTCAAAGATGGCCTCATTGACAGTTTGCGGCCCGCCTTCAACGCCACCGGGCGCGCGTCCCAACGTAGAATAAGAACTATGGACAAAGATCGTGTCCCCTTCAGCCATGCCGAGAGAGCGGAATTCGTCCATCAGAAATTGTTTCGTGATCATCATTGACTCCAAATCGTAAGGATGCAAAATCTGAATTAAGATAACACAAAACGACGACCTGTGCAGTCGTCGTTTGTCGAAACATTGAGCTCTCTCAGGGGCTAAGCCCCTGAGAGAGCTTTTTTGGTTTAGCGTTGATTTTCCAAATACACCTTCACAGCTTCCTTCATGAAATCAGCCAATTCGGGGTGCATCTGGTCGAAGTTGGCCTTGAAATCGGGACTTTTACCATACATGGTCGCCAGTCCTTGCAACTGATCCAAATTCGGCTTCCAGAAGTAATCCATGTGTTTACGCCAGCGTTCGACAATGGCCTGCACTTCAGGCGAATCCGCACCTTTGGGCATGGCAGCGATCATGTCGAGGTAGACCTGCTTGCCTTCGTCCATGATGGCTTGCTTCTTTTCAGCAGAATAACTCTTCCACTTGCGGTTGGATTCGCGTACGGTTTCAGGGTCATACATCTGCTCGGCCTGTTTGGTATATTCTTCCTGCTGTTCCTCGCTAAAGCCTTCGAAGAGTCCTTTGGGGCTCATAGTGTTTTCTCCTTTCAAATGATTGATGGTCTTGTCCACGGTCTGGATGAGACGTTCAAGTCGCCGCATCCGCCCCCGCAGGGATTCGCGGTGCTCTTCCAGCGCGTCAAGGATCTGAAACTCTGGCCTGCCCAGCATTTCCCGGATAGAGTCCAGGCTGAAGCCCAGTTCCCGATAAAACAGGATCTGCTGCAAGCGTAACAGCGACATCTCGCCGTAGTAGCGATAGCCATTCTCGCCAACCGACTCAGGTTTGAGCAGGTCGATCTGGTCATAGTGGTGCAGCGTGCGCGGGGTCACGCCTGCCAGTGTGGACAATTGTTTTACGGTGTACATCGTGGGGACAGTATAAACTATGACGTAACGTTAATGTCAAG
>JBAVJG010000018.1:0-45405 GCA_049687655.1 Anaerolineales bacterium
CTTACGAAGTTCGCCAAAGGTTACCGAAAATAAGGGGGCGTGAGTTGCACACCCCCCCTTATTTTCGGGCTTCCTCCGTATTTTTGCGTAAGTCTTGAAGTAGTTTTTTGTCGGCTGCGTTTGCATATCATTTATATGAAATTTGTATGACATAAATATAAAAAACTTGACATTCCCTCTAAAGTTCACTATGCTTGATATAGTCAAGTAGAAACCAAACAAATCCAGGAGGATCAAATGATTTATCAATTTCTAAGCAAGCTGGACAATAGATTCCACTTCGAACAGGCACAGGCGCATTGCGATATTCCCTGCGGCATCTACGACCCCATCTCCGCCCAAATCGATGCGCTGACCGTGGTCCGTATGATGGATCTGATGTCCGAACTGGCCAGCGGCGAAGATAAAGATAACGTCGCCTTCCACAATAGCATGGAACGCTACATCTCCGTCAAGGAAGAACATGCCGAAAAAGCCAAGAATGAAATCCGCGTCATCTGGGGCGATTACTTCAAAAAAGACAAACACCCCAACGTCGATGATCTTGTTCACAGGATTATGCAATTAGGCTCCAAAGTTCGCCAGACCGCTGATCGCGAAGCCGGTCTCGCCTTTGTAGACGCAATTAACGAGTTTGCTGAAACTTTCTGGCAGACCAAGGATGTGAAGACCAAGAGAGCAAAGGCGCCCTACGCCCCGGCGCTCGAAATGGTCTATCCCGATCTCTAAATCAACAACCAATCTTGCGAAGGCCCTGTCCTGAGGACGAATGCCCGAATGGTCTGGCCTTCGCAAGGTTTGTTTTTAGGTATGTTCCGCATTCTCAAAGTCACCGGCGACTCCATGTCACCTGACTTTCAAGAAGGGGATTTTGTGGCCCTCGCTACAGCCCGCTTCTTTTTGAATCGCCTCAAAATTGGGGACATTATCATCTTCGATCACAAATTCTATGGGACGCTGATCAAACGCATCGCTTCATTCGACCCTGAAACTGCTGAGGCCTACGTGGAAGGGACCCGCCCAGACAGCCTCGACAGCCGCCGTCTGGGCAGCATTCACCGCGACGCCATCCGGGGGAAAGTCATCGCGCATTTTTCAAAGCCATAACGTACAAAAGGGATAAGGGGCGAGTACAATAGGCGATATCCTCACTCCGCAGGAGTCACCTTGATTGAAGATCGCCCTCGAATCGCCCTGCCTTTTGCCATTCTCATTGCCATCCTGGCTGTTTCAACAGCCTCCATTTTTATCCGCTTTGCCCAACGGGAAGCGCCCTCGCTGGTCATCGCCGCTATGCGATTGACATTCGCCAGCCTGGTGCTTGCCCCTCTGGCTATCAGCCGTCATCGTGAAGAGTTGAGAAGGCTCACGCGAGTTGATTTGCTGCTGGGACTACTCTCCGGGATTTTTCTGGCGATCCATTTTGCTACCTGGATCTCATCCCTGGAATACACCAGCGTTGCCAGTTCGGTGGTGCTGGTCAGCACTGGTCCACTGTGGGTGGCCTTGCTATCGCCAATTTTCCTGAAAGAACCGCTCACCCGACCCGTCTTGATCGGTATGCTACTGGCTTTGCTGGGCGGGACAGTCATCGGGCTAGGCGACTCCTGCCAGATCGATAACGGTCTCGTCTGCCCGTCCTTTTCGCAGTTCGTGCAGGGAAAGGCCTTTCTAGGCAACTTTCTGGCGCTGGCCGGCGCCTGGACCGTGGCCGGTTACCTGATGATTGGTCGCAGGCTGCGGGCTGGTATGTCACTTATCCCGTATATATTTGTCGTGTATGGCATCGCTGCCATCCTGCTGCTCATCATTATGTTTGCAGCCGGGCAAAGCCCAACCGGCTACTCTCCCATGTTCTACTTCTGGATACTCCTCCTGGCGCTGGTCCCGCAATTGATCGGCCACTCGACATATAACTGGGCGCTGCGCTACATGCCCGCCGCTCTGGTTTCAATTACTACCCTGGGTGAACCGATCGGTTCTGCGGTACTGGCTTATTTCATCCTGCGCGAAATACCCACGTTCCTGACTGTATCTGGGGGTGTTTTAATTTTACTGGGTATATATTTTGCTTCCAGAACGAAGAAAACGGCCCTCTAGGATTCTCTGCCGTTAGTCCCGCTGCAGTTCGGCGGGGTGAAAAAGTCCGGATTTGGGGGTGCGAGCGTGGGAACGGCGGAAATTCTCAAAGAACCCTTTTTCGATACACCTGTAATCAACTCGCCTCTCCGTAAAAATCGCCTATAATTATTGAAACATTACAACTTGAGGGAGGGGTAAGATGCCAACGGATGAAAAATCCATTCTAGCAATCGACCTGGGGACTTCGGGACCGAAGGTAGCACTGGTTTCAACACGAGGGGAATTGATCGGCAGCGAGTTCGAAGAGACAAAACTCATACTCCTGTCTAACGGCGGAGCTGAGCAATCGACAACAGATTGGTGGGAGGCGATCACCAAAGCGGTCAAACGTCTGTTGGGAAGAAAGTTGATTTCAAACGACGACATTGTCGCTATCGCCATCACCGGTCAATGGTCCGGCACCGTACCGGTGGATCAGGATGGCAACGCACTTTCAAATGCCATCATCTGGATGGATGCGCGCGGCGCGCCATTTATCAAGCAAATTTCTAAAGGGGCGCTAAATGTCGAAGGATATGCTCCCGGCAAACTGTACAAATGGCTGCATCTGACCGGCGGCGTCCCGGGGCTGGCGGGGAAAGACTCAATTGCACATATCCTGTATCTGAAACACGCACACCCGGATATCTATCAGCGCACGTACAAATTCCTGGAGCCGGTCGATTACATCGGCCTCCGGCTGACCGGACAAATGGCCGGGTCCTACAATTCGATCATCCTGTACTGGCTGACCGACAACCGGAACATCAACGGGATTACCTACAACGATTCCCTCATCAAAATCTCCACAGTCGAGCCTGCGAAACTCCCCGCCCTGCAGCCTGCTAACTCGATCCTTGGGCAGTTACAGCCTGACATCGCCCGGGAGTGGGGCTTGCGGGAAGATGTCCGGGTGTTGATGGGCTCTCCGGATATCCACTCCGCAGCTGTCGGGTCCGGCGCGGTGCGGGATTACGAACCACATCTGTACATCGGAACATCCTCCTGGTTAACCTGTCACGTTCCGTTTAAAAAGACCGATTTGTTCCATAACCTGGCTGCCCTGCCCTCGGCCATCCCAGGCCGCTACCTGCTGACCGATGAACAGGAGACCGCCGGCGCTTGTCTGCAATTCCTGCGAGATAACCTGATCTTTCATCAAGATGAGTTATCGAACGGCAAAAAACCCGAGAACGCATACGAGCTATTCGACCAGATCGCCGAACGCACACCGGCAGGCAGTGAAGGTCTGATCTTCACACCCTGGCTGTACGGTGAGCGGACGCCTGTGGACGACCATCTCGTACGCGGCGGATTCTTTAACCAGTCGCTTAATACAAACCGTGAACATATGATACGGGCCGTGTTCGAGGGGGTAGCCTACAACTCGCGTTGGCTGCTCAAATATGTAGAGATCTTTATCAAGCGGCCAGTGCAGGCAATCAACTTTGTTGGCGGCGGTGCAAAGTCAGACATCTGGTGCCAGATCCATGCCGATATTCTGAACCGGCCAATCCAGCAGATGAAAGACCCGATTGAAGTCAATGTGCGCGGGGCGGCTCTGCTGGCATCCGCTGCGCTCGGATACATAAGCTATGAAGATATCGCAAGCCAAGTGGAGGTTGCAAATACTTATCAACCAAATCCCGATCACCGCAAGCTGTACGATGATATGTTTGAGGAGTTTATTGCCATTTACAAGAACAATAAGAAAACCTATTCGCGCCTGAATCGCGCCCGCAATGGAGAACCTGCATGAACTGGGAAGAATTCCTCTTCAACAATCTCGGGCGCTTAAACCCGCGCCTGGTCGCATGGATCGAAAAGCGACTCAAGAAAATTCCCTCCGTCAGCCAGAAAATCGAAAAAGAATATGATGAGATGATGGCCGGGCTGGAAAGTTCGATCAAGCCATACCAGGGTGAATTTGATGCGTATGTAAACATCCCCGCAACCGGGCGTGATCGAAATGACATCCTGCATGAAATGGAAGCGCTACACAACCGGGAACAGGATCAATGGGAAGAAGGCTTTGTCTCCGGCGCTGTTTATCACGGCGACCAGGAGCACATTGAATTTCTGAACAAAGTCTACGCCATCAATTCCCAGAGCAACCCTTTGCACGCGGACGTATGGCCCAGCGCGACCAAGTTCGAGGCCGAGATCGTGGCCATGACCGCCGACATGCTCGGCGGAACTGGCCAGGATGTGTGCGGTACGGTTTCCTCCGGTGGGACCGAAAGTATCCTGTTAGCGATGAAAACCTATCGCGATCGTGCCCGCCAGGCAAAGGGCATCACGCGCCCTGAAATGGTTGTGCCCGTCACAGCACATGCCGCATTCGACAAAGCCAGCCAGTATTTCAATATCAAAATGGTACACATCCCCGTGGATGAGAACTTCCGCGCGGATGTGAGTGCCGCCAGAAAAGCTATCACGCGCAACACAGTTGTCGTGGTCGGTTCAGCGCCCGCCTTCCCGCATGGCATGATCGACCCGATTGAAACGTTATCGGAACTGGCACGCGAGCGTGGGATTGGCTTCCACACGGATGCCTGCCTGGGAGGCTTCGTGCTGCCCTGGGCCGAAAAACTGGGATATACCGTACCCCCCTTCGACTTCCGCTTGCCGGGTGTCACGTCCATGTCCGCGGATACGCACAAGTATGGCTATGCCGCTAAAGGCACCTCGGTCGTTCTCTATCGTGGGCAGGACTTACGGCATTACCAGTATTACACCGCCACCGACTGGCCGGGTGGCCTGTACTTCTCCCCCACGTTTGCGGGCAGCCGTCCCGGCGCGTTGAGCGCTGCCTGCTGGGCAGCCATGACATCCATTGGAGCAGAGGGCTATCTGTCCGCTACCAGGAAGATTCTGGAAACGGCGGATGCGATCAAAGTGGGCATACGTAAAATCCCCGAACTGCGCATCCTGGGCGACCCCTTATTTGTGATCGCGTTCGCATCTGACTCACTCGATATTTATAAAGTGCTGGAAGCCATGTCACACAATGGGTGGAGCCTGAACGGGCTGCACAAACCTGCTTGCGTGCATCTATGTGTGACGTTGCGTCATACACAACCGGGCGTGGCCGAACGCTTCTTCCAGGACCTTGAAGCTGCTGTCGCATACGTCAAAGCCAATCCCGAAGAAAAGGGGACCATGGCTCCCGTCTACGGTATGGCCTCAACTATGCCCCTGCGCGGCCTGGTCAGCGATATGCTAAAGAAATATCTGGATTTGATGTACAAACCCTGAAAGATTGACAAAGATTACATGAAGCCGCCCGGGCGGGCGGCTCTTTTTATTTGCTCTGATCTTGTGATCTTCGCTAAAGCTTCATGTTGTTTCAACTGGCAACGAGACAATTCCAATCAACCCGAAGAGAGAAAGTATGGCACTCCACAAAAAAGCAGCGCGCAAACCAAATGCGTCTCCTGCCACTCCTACTAAAAGCATTGCCAGTGAACGTAACAGGAAGTTCATTGAAATATAAAGTCCATTACTAACCGCGCGGTTCTCAGGAAAATGGTCTTGGATTAAAGCCAGGAAAACCGGGCCAGGTGAGATGCTCACAAATCCATACAGCAACAGCACCGGCACCAACAGCCAGCCGGAAACGTTCAGGAAGGCGATCATCAGCAGAGGAGCCAGTACCGTAACAACCAATAAAACGGACTTGCGTCCCAACCTGTCACTGATCGTGCCGCCCGACAAAGCCCCGATCACGCCGGCAAACTCCAGAATTGAGAGGGAAGCCCCAGCCAAGAACAAGGTAGAGCCGTTCATCTTCATAAAAGTCGGCAGATAGGTGGTCATGCATACCACCATAAACATGCGAAAAAATGAGACAACCAACAGTGGCAGGAACAATGTGCGCAACTTTGGCAGGATGCTCTGCAGGCTACCCTGCTTCCGCGCGCTGACCGGAATATCTCGTAAGCGCCAGAAAAGGACTGCAGACATCCCCCAACCGATCACCACAACACGGAACATACCTTCCAGAGCCCAGGTAGAGGCAGCCCAAACTGCAATAAGCGGTCCAATTGTGCGAGCAAGCTCGCCGCCGGCCATGAACCAGCTCATGCCCTTTCCCACGCGAGGACCGGATATCTGGCCGACCATGGCCGGGGCGGGCGCATGGAAGAATGCCACACTGATCCCGGCTATCGTCAGGATCAAAGCCAAAACCCAAAATCCGGGTGCCACACCCATGATACTCATCATTGTGGCCGTCAATGCGGGAGCAATAATGACCAGATAACGCAGGTTATATTTATCGGCAAAATGACCGATAATGGGTGTCAGAATGGCCGGGAACTGCAAAAAGGCGGTCAACGAGCCAGCCAGCGTTAAGCTCAGGGACATTTTTTCGATCAATAAGGGCAGCAAAGGTGCCAGGAAGGCCGAGTATACATCATGCACAAAATGCCCGCCGGCGATGGTTAATACTTGCTCGGTTTGAAATTCATCTTTTTCGATTGTGTTTTCAAGGGGTAAATTTTGAACTGTCATGATAGCCCTTTGACTTCAATATATTTTGGTTCTCCACCCTCAAATCCGGGTATCTACCAAGGAAATTCCCGATGAGCCTATATTTTTATCTCCGATAGAGATAGTTCAATTCACGCAATCTGTCCTGCAATTCCTGATTCAACTCGTCCTCGGACAAACGCCAGCTCCAATTACCGCCCAGCTTGCTGGGAAAGTTCATACGCGCTTCGGTACCCAGACCAAGCAGGTCTTGCATGGGCGCGATGGCATAGACAGCTACCGAAGCCCACCCGGCGCGCATCAACTCCCAGGCAAATCCTCTACCATCCGTATCCAGATAACGGCGGGCGTAATCGCGCTCGTACTCAGGCGCCGATTCGTACCAGCCGCGGGCTGTGTCGTTGTCGTGCGTGCCAGTGTAGGTCACACAATGATCAGGATAGTTGTGAGGCAAAAATTCGTTGTCCGGACCGGAAAATGCGAATTGCAATATTTTCATCCCGGGCAGGTTGAATTGGTCGCGTAATTCGATTACATCCGGTGTGATCTCGCCCAGGTCTTCTGCGATGATAGGCAGGTCTGCGCCAACTGCCGTTGAATCATCGCCCAGGGCAGATTTGACCGTTAAGAGAAATTCCTCTCCAGGGCCGGGAACCCAGCGTCCGGATTCAGCTGTTTTGCTACCCGCCGGAATCTCCCAGTAGCCAGCAAAGCCTCGGAAGTGATCCAGGCGGATGGTGTCTACCTGTGCAAGAATGGCGCGGAACCGCGCGATCCACCAGTCATACTCTCTGCCCTTGAGCACGTTCCAACGGTACAGTGGATTCCCCCATAACTGACCGGTTTCGGAAAAGTAATCTGGCGGGACACCGGCCACCACACTCGGCTGACCGGCTTCGTCCAGATAAAATAACTCGGGATTAGCCCACACATCCGCGCTATCGTAAGCGACAAAGATGGGAATGTCCCCGATGATTTGCATGCCGCGCTGATGGGCATGTTCGCGTACAGCTGACCACTGACGGAAGAACACGAACTGGTAGAACGTGAAACGTTCAACCGCATCAGCAAGACGTTTGCCTGCTTCGGTCAAAGCGTCCGAATCGCGTTTCCGCAGCGGTTCCGGCCATTCACCCCAGGCGCCACCCCCGTTGGCTTCTTTGAGAGCCATGAACAGGGCATAGTCCGGGAGCCAGGAGACGTTTTCAGCACAGAACCGGTCATATTCCTGGCGAACAGGTTTGGGAGCGGATTTGAAGCGGATAAAAGCCCGTTCGAGCAGATTCAACTTCCAGGGGATGATCCGCCCATAATCCACTGAGTCATCCGAAAAGTCCGGCACTTCGATCAAATCATCCGGATGTAGAAAATCGTCGCGCAAGAGATAGTCGGGGCTGATCAGGTAGGGATTGCCTGCAAAAGCGGAGAAACACTGGTAAGGCGAATCGCCATAACCGGTTGGGCCGAGAGGCAATATCTGCCAGAGTTTGCAACCCGAATCCGCAAGCCAATCGATGAAACGAAAGGCAGACGGGCCAAGATCGCCTATGCCGTAAGGGCCAGGCAGGCTGGTGGGGTGCAGAAGCACCCCAGATGCACGTTCAAATTTCATAGGGCTGACGTTTGGTTTGTATGAATTGGTCTGGCTTGATATGCAGGTTCTCAAAATCTTCGGGGACAACATCAGGGCCAATCTCAGCACCGGGCTCTACTACAAGTCCATTTGGCAGAGTCGCGTTTTTGCCCACCAGCGCGAGTTTTATATCAGGTTGGTGTACTCCACCCCCAATGTGCACATTATGTCCGACATGCACGCGCTTATCAAGAATGGTGCGTTCGACTACAGATCCATTCTCTACAATGCAATCTGTTAATAAGATAGACTCGCGAACAATCGCCCCCGGTCGAACGATGACACCCGGTGAAAGCACACTGCTCTCCACGCGGGCACCAGATTCGATAAAACAACCGTCTGTGATCATGCTGGCAAACACGCTGCTTTCGTCCGGGAATCTGACAGGAGGTCTTTCTTCCGTACGGGTATGGATCACCCAGCGGCGGTCATACAGCTTGAGTGGCGGGTTAGGAGAAAGTAAGTCCAGGTGCGCTTGCCAGTAGGAACTGATCGTCCCGACGTCCATCCAATAACCGGTATACGGGAAGGCAAAAACGCGTGCTTTCGATTTAATCAAACGAGGCAAGATATCCTTACCAAAATCATGCGAAGACCCTTCGCGTCGATGGTCTTCCAATAACATTCGATCTAGCAATTCGCGGTTGAAGAGGTAGACACCCATATTCGCCAAAGTAGCCGGTGGTTTGGCGGGCTTTTCGACATAGGAAGTGATCCGGTATGAATTGTCTGTAGCCAGAATCCCAAAACGGGAGGCCTCTTCCAATGGGACCGTAATCGTGGCAACGGTCAGATCAGCCTGATGGTCCCGGTGGAAAGCAATTAAGGCATCATAATCCATCGTGTAAATATGATCACCAGATAAAATTAATATCAGATCAGGGGAGCCTTGTTTAATAAACGAAAAATTTTGTTGAACCGCATCAGCCGTGCCAAGATACCAGTCCGAATTTCTGCGCGCCTTGTAAGGCGTTAGAATCTTGATACCTCCGGTAAAGTCACGGTTTAAATCCCAGGGCGCACCAGATCCAATGTGTTCAATCAAAGATTGCGGGCGATATTGTGCCAGTACCACAATATCAAAAAGCCCTGAGTTTACACAGTTTGACAGAGCAAAATCAATGATACGATATTTGCCAGCAAATGGAACGGCGGGTTTGGTTCGCTTGGCAGTTAGGGACCTCAAACGAGATCCTTCTCCCCCGGCGAGAATGACAGCGCGTGTTTTCATAGAAAAACCCCTTTAGGTACGGGTAGTAACTCGAGTAGTGATCAGGCGTCGGTAAAGTTCAAAATATTTCAGAGCAGACTTTGTCCAGGAAAAATCCTGGCTCATGCCATTTTGCTGTAATGTTATCCAGTCTTCTTTGCTCTTGTACGATTTCAATGCACGTTTGACAGCGGCAACAAAATCCTTCACTGTAGGTTTGATAAAGACAAAACCGGTCTCGCCGTCTGTGACAGTATCATGCAGACCGCCAACAGCACGTACTACTGGTACGCAGCCATAACGCATGGCGATCATCTGCGAGAGCCCGCAGGGTTCGTATCTGGAGGGCATCAGGAATATATCCGAACCGGCGTAAATCATCCGGGCCAGTTTGGCATCGTATTTGGCCTCGATGCGCACTCGCTCTGGAAAATCCTCGGCCAGCTTGCGCGCCGACTCTTCCAGTTTGGGATCACCGGTTCCGAGAATGATTGCCTGCCAGGGAATATTAACCAATTTGCGCAGCCCGTCAATCACCAGGTCGATGCCCTTTTGTGGTTCCAAACGCGAGACGACGCCCAATAAGGGCACCGACAGATCGGGCGTGAGACCAAGCTGCGTGACAAGAGCAGTCTTGTTGGCATCCCGTGCATCCAGGGATTCAGGCGTAAATTGCGCGGCAATGTCTTCATCCGTCGCCGGATTGAAACTGGTCACATCCAGACCATTCAAAATCCCAGACAGATTCTCTCGGCGCGTTTTGAGGAATTCTTCCAGGCCGGCGCCATAATCAGGCGAAAGCATCTCATCCGCATAAGTTGGCGAGACGGCTACTATCGCATCTGCTGCCCATAAACCCAAGGGCATGGGCTTGAGACGCGCCCAATTGGGCAAGTCGGTCTGTGCCAGTGGAATGTCATAGCTCTCTAGAACCTCGTGAACATCAGGCCCCAAGAAAGGAAGATTATGAACCGAGATGACGGAGGCCGGGCGCGGTTGCCCCTCCTGCCAGTGCTGCACAAGTAAACCATAGGCGGTTAACGCCGTATGCCAGTCATTGGCATGGACTACGTCAGGATGCCAAGCTAATTGTTTGAGCAATCCCAGCGCGGCAAGGGAGAAGAATGTGTACTTTTTGCCATCGGTTTCAGGATTGGAAGAATAGACAGAACTGCTGGAATCAATCGGTCCACCACCGATAAAGTAGACTGGCAGGCCATCGCTCGTCATTTCATAAGCTTCGACAATGACCTCTTCCCCATCGCGTTTCATAGTGAATGGTGCAATAGGACGCAGGGAAACAGCTTTTGAGCGCAAAACCGGATGGAATGGCATTACCAAGCGGACGTCTACATCGATATCACCCGTCAGCTCGGGTGAAAGGGCTCTCAGAGCGCGCGGCAATGATCCGGCGACATCCCCCAGACCACCAATCTTGACAAATGGATCGGCTTCCGCAGCAAGGAAAAGAACTTTTATTCGTTCCGACATGTGCACCTATTGTACTTCAAATCAAAGCGATGCTGCTCAAGGGTAAAAATCGAACGTTTGAACATCTGAGTCAATTGTCAATTTTCCTGCATTAATATTCCTTAACGCGAGTTCACTGTTTTCAAGTGTGAGATAGGTTTCTGTATCTATCCAGCGAACCTCCGAAGAGGAGTCAACTGGAATTTCTTCCGGCGGGCCTCCAATATTTCCCAGATATATAATTTGTGAGTTTTCCGCACCAAAGGCAAATTGTTTCGAATCAGGCAGCCATCCATGGGCCCGGATATTCTCCCCTGGCGCGCCATAAGGCCTGGTTGCCCCACTGCTGTCCATCAAATAGAGAGACTCTTTATCTCCATCCAATTTAGCGACATAGATAATGTAGCCGCCATCCGGTGAGATGTACGGCAAGCTTTCGGTAACCGGCAGCATAGTAAATTTGGCCAGACTTGCAACAGTGCCGTCTGTGAAGACGAATATTAATTCCGCCTGATCCGTTTCGGTTTGTGGCGGGATGACCGTTTTGAACCCCAACCCATCTGGTGACCAGACAACTTCGGGATAATAGCCATCCGGGAGGGTGGGATAAGTTACTACAGTGGTTGAATTTGCATTGTTCAGATCGATTACATCAATGTGGTCTTTCATGGAAATGGCCAGCAATGATCCATCCGGAGCAAACCAGAGCGCGCTACCTTCCTTATCCAGTCTGCTCAGAAAGCGCGCATCCGTGCCATCCATACGTACCGTCCAGACTTCGAGTCCGCGCACGAATGCCAACAATTGACCGTCATCAGAGAGGCGTACGGAGGACATATCACCCGTCTCTGTCAGTTGCACACTGCCGCCTGCCTCCGTCCAGGACCAGAGATTCCCGTCCCGAATATAAACCACCCGCAAGCCTGAAGGGACGGAGATAGTTTGCGCCGGTGTAGACTCTAGTTGAACAACCGGGCTTGACTGTGGCGCAGAAGCCGATTCGGGTGTTGATGATGATCCAGCAACAGGAGCAGGCTCAGGCGTAGATCGAGGCGCTGTAGTCCCGCAGGACAAAAGTCCGATGAGTAATGTCAAGAAGAATATCGAGAAAGATTTTTTCATTTGTCCTTCTTATGATCTGCAATGCATTGTGTTCTGGGGTTGATTCTACCGTAATCATCCCTGATCTAGAGTATGGTAAACTCATTTGGGGGCTGGAGAAAGCTCCCTAATTCTATAGCGAGGAGATCAATGGCACAAACAATTACGATTGGATTAGCACGAATGCATGTTGAATTTGGCGAACGCCGCGATTTCTTGCCTACACTGGTTGCTGATTTGGAAAAACGCGGTGCGCAGGTTTTCCTGGAACATGGATATGGCTCCGCTATGGGGTTTACGGAAGGGAATTATCAAAAGGTTGCGCCCAATACCCAGTTTGTCTCACATGAAGAAGTTTACCAAAAACAAATTGTGCTGGTGCTCCGCTGCCCATCCAATGACGACTTGAAATTAATGCAGCCTGGCGCTTGCCTGATCTCCATGCTGCATTACCCCACACGCCCTCAGCGAGTGGCCTTTCTAAAATCACTGGGAATCGAAGCCGTGTCACTCGACTCATTAAAAGATGAGACTGGTCGCCGCCTGCTCGAAAACTTGCGTTCCGTGGCCTGGAATGGGCTGGAGGTCGGCTTCCAGATATTGCATCGCACCTACCCAACGCCTGGGCTGGAGAGCAAGGAACGTGGTCCCATACAAGCTACGATTCTAGGGGTTGGTGCTGTTGGGATGCACGCTGTCCAGGCAGCCAGTCGCTATGGCGACCCGAAATTCTGGCAGACATTGGCAGAGAGAGGAGTGCCGGGAGTCAAAGTTACGGCAGTAGATTACGATCTGACCGACCGCGAAGAGATTATGAAAGAAATCCTGGCCCGTACCGACATTCTGGTGGATGCCACTCAACGTCCGGATTCGAGCAAGATCGTCATCTCGAACGAATGGATTGGTTTAATGCCGGAGCATGCTGTGCTGGTCGATTTGTCCGTAGACCCGTACAATTGTCTGGTCGATCCACCCGAAGTCAAGGGTATTGAGGGTATGCCGCAGGGCAATCTTGACCAGTATGTCTTCATACCTGACGACTCGGTGTATGATCGCATTCCTGATTGCGTTTCAACACAGCATCGAAGACATGCCGTTTCCTGTTATTCCTGGCCGGGTATCCATCCCAAACAGTGTATGTCGCTGTATGGAGAACAACTCCGCCCGATCATGCGCACCATTATTGACCATGGTGGGGTGCAAGATGTCAATTCGCATGGCCGCTATTTTGAACGCACCATTGGAAGAGCAATGCTATCGAACTGGGAATCCCCGCAATCAACTTCATCGACAACAAATCCTGAAAGAGAGGATAAGGGATGAGTATCCCCAGATCCATTGGTTTTCCCCGCATGCAGCATGAAGCCGGAGAGAAACGCGTCTTCCTGCCAGAGTTCATCCAGCATCTGGCGGGCCTTGGCGTGCAGGTTTGTATCGAGGATGGTTATGGCGCACGCTCAGGTTTTATGTATGAAGATTACAAACAAGCCAACCCTGAAATCCACATCTGCAGCCGTGAAGAAGTCTTTCAGCAAGATGTAGTCTTGACCTTGCGGTCTCCCAGGCCGGAAGAATTTCACCTGGTCAAAAGCGGCGCCACGCTCATCGCCATGCTGCACTTTTCCACCCGGCCCATCCGCGTTGCGCGACTCGAAAAATTGGGCATCAAGGCCATCTCGCTAGACAGCATCGTTAACGACGATAACATCCGTCTGGTGGAAAACATGAAGGCAGTCGCCTGGAACGGCTTGGAAGCAGCATTCGATTGGCTGGAGAAGTCCTGGCCCGGTCTGGTCCGGCCTGACAATAAACCCATACAGGTACTCATCATCGGGACCGGAATGGTCGGGAAGCATGCTGTGGACGCAGCTACAAAATTGGGTAATGTCGAACGCAACAACGATCACATCGCAGCCAACGGACCGGGGGCTGCTGCCGTTTCGATCGGCCGTAACATCTCCTCGAACGCAGCCACAATGGAGACGCTATTTGGCCAGACTGACATTCTGGTCGATGCCACCCAACGTCGCAACCCAAGCAAACCGGTCGTCCCGAACGAATGGATCGCCTGGCTGCCTGAACATGCCGTTCTGGTCGATCTGTCTGTCGACCCGTACACGCTGAATGCTGACCCTCCCATTGTGCGCGGTATCGAGGGTATTCCACAGGGGAACCTGGATCAGTACGTTTTCCCCGCTTACTATCCAAGATGGGATGAACTTGTCCCGGAATCGATCCCTTCCAGGCACCGTCGCACCGCGGTGACATGCTACTCATGGCCAGGTGTACATCCCGAAGCCTGTATGCGGCACTACGCCAGGCAGTTGCAATCCCTGATGTATCACCTGTTCAAAAAAGGCTATGACGGCATTTCCATCTACGGCGACTATTTCGAACGCGCTTTGTATCGCGGCACGCTAAAAGCCTTCCTACAAGGTGAAGTTGATTCTACCCTTACGCGAGTAGGCTCAGAATAATAACGAGCGGGAAGCAACCGCTCTTTATAAAACAGTTCGTGTTGTTCAGCATCGGGGTCACCGTGAATGCCATCCCTGTTAATTCTGTGCTCCCCGCTAACGAGAATGTTGTAACCAAACTCCATCCACTCTGCGATGAGAGCGGCGCACCAGCATCCCGGCAGCAACGAATAGTTCCAGGTCAGGGTATAGAAACGCCGAAGTTGGAGGAGAACTGACTGAACGCTGTGGCTATTCGGTTCAAACTATGTCAGTGGTTCAAGACAAGCACCGCTTCACGAGAACAGGTAATCTGGACCTTATCACCGATCTTGGGTAGCTCAAGGAATGGATTGTTGAATGTATCCATGTAGAAATTACCATCGCCTACAGCAATCTGAATACGAACAATTGAACCAAGGAAGGTGATGTTCTCAATTACAGCATCTAGAACATTGGCTTTCTTTTGATCGGAAGCAAAGCTAAAGCGTTCAGGGCGAATAGCGATCATAACTTTTTTCCCGATTTGCTCATTTTCAAGACCCTTCGCAGCCTGGAGTTGTAGCCCGTCAATCCGGATAGTGTTAGCCTTAGGGTCAATCACTTCCGCTTCAACCGCGTTCAATGTCCCTACAAAGCTGGCGACAAATTCGGTCGTTGGAAAGTTGTAAATCTCAAAGGGGGTGCCCACCTGTTCCATTTGGCCTTTGTACATGACAACCACACGATCTGAAATGGACAACGCCTCTTCCTGGTCGTGAGTAACATAAATAGCGGTGATGCCCAGTTTTTGCTGAATAGAGCGAATCTCAGAGCGCAACGAGACGCGGATCTTTGCATCCAGCGCAGAGAGCGGTTCGTCTAGCAAAAGCACTTCAGGGCGCAAAGCCAGCGCGCGGGCCAATGCAACACGCTGCTGCTGACCACCCGAGAGTTGAGCTGGATAACGGTTGCCATACTCCGGCATGTTGATCAATTCCAACATCTCTTTCACACGGTTTTTGATCTCTTCGGACGATTTTTTAGCTACCTTGAGACCAAAACCGATATTACTTGAAACGGTCATGTTGGGGAAAAGAGCGTAAGATTGAAATACCATGCCGACATCGCGCTCGTTGGGAGGGGTATTTGTGATATCTTCGTTGTTAATGACGATACTTCCCCCCGTTGGCACCTCGAACCCGGCCACCATACGCAGGGTAGTTGTTTTTCCACACCCGCTTGGCCCCAAGAAGGATACCAACTCGCCTTTTTCGACGGTAAGGTTAAAATCTTTTACGGCCACTGTAGTGCCAAAAGCTTTGCTTACATTATTGATTTGTAAAAATGTCATGATGTCCTCACCAAATTTAGTGCGCACCGGCAAGCTGCTCTTGCGCGGCACCCCGCCCGACCCATTGCATCAGTCCGATGGAAGCCCAGGTCAATAGGAAACTGACCACTGCCAGAGCCTGAGGTGTGTAGGCGCGCATGGCACCAATCTCTTCCATGTACGGACCAAACGCCGGCCAGTATAACAGTGATGCGAAAGTAAATTCCCCCATTACAATGGCAAAGGTCAAAAACACGCCACTGAGAATGGCTGTCCGAAGATTGGGAAAAATAATCTGTAAAAGAATGACACGCCAACCTGCACCCAAGCTTAGAGCGGCTTCAGTCAAGGTACGCACATCAATGGCGCGCAATCCAGTATCAACAGCCCGGTACATGTAAGGTAAGGACAGGATAATATAGCCTGCCACCAACGGGATCGGTGTACTGGTAAGAACCAAGATTGGTACCCCAAACAATTTCAATCCCCCACCGTAAAGACTGCTCATACCAAAGACGAGCACAACGGCCGGCACAACAAAGGGCATCAATGTAACAAACTCTACCCAGGGACGCGCCTTGTGTGTACGCCAATGCACCCAATAGGCGGTGGGCACCACCAGGAGCAGGCTGAACAAAATGGTCAGAAGTGCCCATAAGAAGGAAGATCCAAAACTCTGGTAGAACTGCGCGTCGGTAAAAGCCACACGATAGGCCTCAAAGGTGTAGCGGTCTTTAATCATCTTAAGACTGAAATTAAAGGTAGCCAAGAGCGGCAGGAAGAAATACACAAGGCCGATAAGCAAAATGAGCCAGGACCAGATGTTTTTAGTTTTCATTGCAACCACCTCGCAGCTCTTCTCTGCAGGGATATATAGCCAACCATACTGATGCTCATAATGAAAACCATCCCCAAAGCCAGGGCATTGCCCAGGCCGGGGTTAAAGAGCACATCACCCTGCATCTGGGCACCAATCAGGATGGGCACCAAGTTAATGAAACTGCCTGAAAAGGCATATGCAGTGGCGTAAGCGCCAAAAGCGTTACCAAACAACAGGATCGTCGTACCCAGTAGGGAAGGAATCAAGATTGGAAAAGCAACATAGCGCCAGTAATGCCAGCTCGTGCCGCCCAGGTTGGCACACGCCTCGCTCCATTCCCGCCGTAAGCCATCCAAGGCGGGCGCCATAATCAGCACCATGAGCGGGAACTGAAAATACATGTAAACGATGCTCAACCCGGTGATACTGTAGATGGTAAAGCCTCCCGCGTGAATATCAAATCCAAAAGCACTTTCAAGCCAGCGCGTGACCAGCCCGTTATTGCCCATTGTGGCAATGAAGGCAAAGGCCAGTGGAACACCGGCAAAGTTAGAAGCCACACCGGAAAACGTCGTCATAAAGGTGCGCACACCCTTGGGTAATCCACCCAGGACAACTGCATAAGCGAGCAAAAACCCAAACACCGCCCCGCCCAAAGCGGTAATCGCACTAATGGTTAAACTGGTTTTGTAGGCGTTGATAAAATCCCTCACTGTAAAGAGGGCAATAATATTATCAAACGTAAAGCCGCCATCAACATCTTCGAAACTACCAATGAAGATGGAAATGGACGGCAGGAAAAGGAACATGGTAGCGAACAGAAAAAAAGGCGCAAGGGGCAGCCAGTTGATAATGGATGTCCTCTTAGAGGAGGGACGCGCCATAGGCGCGTCCCCTTTTGATTGGGCTGTCAGTTTTTCGTTGTTTATACCCACTGCATCGTACTCCTATTCACCAAAGACGACACTGCGCCAATTCTCTGTGATGTAAGCGGTGGCAGCCTGGAGTTCCTCGACTGTCAGGAAGACTGCATTTGCATAAGCTTCAGCAGGCGGCAGCTTGGCAGCCAACTCTTCAGGAACAACGCCACGCTTAGCCATATCATTGAAACGAATGGGGTGAGCATAGCCTTTGAGGTAAATATTCTGGCCTTCATCAGACATGATGAATTCCCACCACAGGCGAGCCGCATAAGGATGCGGCGCATAAGCGCTGATGGCACCAGCATACGGACCGGCGATTACGCCTGTTTTTGGAACGATGATCTCGGTTTCCGGGTTGCCAGCCAGCGAATCGCGGTTTGCCAGCGCTAGATAGTCCCACTCCATGACGATGGGTGTTTCACCCTGAGCAATCGTACCCTGGTCAGCGATAACCGGGATAAAGTTACCAGCATCGTTCACCTCTTTCCAGAATTGCAGACCCATCTCAGCAGCTTTGGCCTTATCGCCGCCAGCACGGGAGAGGCCAGCAGCATAAACGGTCATGACCGACTGGTTGGATTTGAGCACATCGCCAGCCATGGCAACCTTGCCCTTGTATTCCGGCTTGAGCAAATCTTCCCAGTCCTGAGGGGAATTCTCGATCGCTGGTTTGGAAACTTCAAAGGCCAGAGCACCATAGTATTCCGCCCACCAGTAGCCATCGGGATCTTTCATTTCGATGCTGTCCCAGGTAGAAACCTTATATTTTGCAAACAGACCCTTGTCCATGGCATTAGCGGTGTGGCCCACACCAACGTCTACTGTATCCGGGGCCTGTGGACCTTTGCTGTCTTTGTTGGCTTCAATAGCAGCCAGCTCATCAGCAGAACCAGCGTTGGGATCAAGTTCATTGATCTTAATGCCATACTTGGCCTTGAAGGTTTCAATCATTTCCCCGTAGTTGGCCCAGTCATGCGGTAGAGCAATGGTGGTCAACTCGCCTTCAGTCTTGGCAGCAGCGATCAACTCATCCAATGGAATTGAGTTCCCACTGGTCAAATCTGGCAACGAAGCAGCGGCGGGTTCTGCAGCTTGCGGTCCACATGCTGCCAGATATGCAGACGCACCGGTTACAGCAGCGCCTAGCTTGAGGAAATCACGACGACTAACCTTATTTGATGACATCTTTCTCTCCTTTGTAATTTGCGCAATATAGAAATATTAAAAAGTTTGGTTCCATCCATCCAGGAGTATCTTACTTATTCCACCTCCAATCATGTGGGCTTGAGACCTCATTTATATCCCCCACTTGAAGCATTTATGATAACGAACCCTATCACAAGAACGCAATGGCCATTTGCATGCATAATCAATTTTAGCATTGAAAAACTACAAAGTCAATTAATTTCCATCAGAATCTTTCAGGTATTCTCAAAGTTGTGCTTGAATTATGGTATCCGTTCAGTTGGAACAATACCTGATTTGGCAAGTTACAAAGATGCTGAAAAAAGGCGATGCTTGGCAGTAGAGGAACTAGAATTTCTGGCGTAGACTATCATTATGGAATTGCCTGTTGACTTTCCAGTAAATCGAGAAGAATGGAAAAAAACGCCAGGATCTGTTCAAGTGTTCATGGTAGCGCTTTGGCGGGAGAATCAGCTACTGAGACAGCAGGTAGCTGACATACAAGTCGAAATGGGGAAAATGGCAGAACGGGTCAACAAGAACTCGCAAAATTCATCCAAGCCACCTTCTTCAGATACATTTTCAAAAAGCAAGTATCCTAAAAAGGAAGCCAGCGGGCAAAAGAAAGGCGGGCAACCTGGGCATAAAGGGAAAGGGCGGAAGTTGAAGCCACTGGATCAGGTAAACAAAGTAGTCGTGCTCAAACCCACGGCATGCACAGAATGCGGGTCGTTGTTGCTGGGAGAAGATGCCCATCCACAGCGGCATCAAGTGAGCGAACTGCCGCGCATCGTACCGGAGATCGTGGAATACCAAAGGCACAGGGTGGCTTGTCTGGTATGCGGAACCGAAAATCAGGCTGAATGGCCGGTCGATATGCCGCGTGGCAGTTTTGGAGAACGGGTACAGGCGATGAGCGGGTATCTGGGTGGGCGTTTCGGGATCAGTCAGCGGGACATGGTCGAGATGTTTGAAACGGTTTTCCATCTTGAAATCGGTCTGGGGAGCATTCCGGCCCAAGAAGAACGCGTCAGCCAGGCGTTGAAGCAACCGGTGGATAGCGCGCTTGAATATGCTCAACAACAAACCGCAAAAAACATGGATGAAACCAGTTGGCACGAATTGACGAAACTGTGCTGGCTGTGGGTCTGCGTTACGCCCGGGGTGAGCGTCTTCCGGATCTTCCAAACCCGAGCTGCCAGCGGGGCGCGGGAGTTGCTGGGAGAAAACCTGGTTGGGATCTTGGGATCAGACCGCTACAGCGCTTATAACTGGATCGATCCTGAAAAGCGGCAAGCCTGTTGGGCGCACCTCAAACGCGACTTTCAGGCTTGGGTAGAACGCGGCGGAGAATCCAAAACGGTTGGGCGTCTGCTCCTGGAGCAGGTCAAGTTATTCTTTGGCCTTTGGCATCGCGTCAGAGACGGAACGCTCTCCCGCATTGATTTCCAATGCGCCATGCAACCCATCCGCCGCGAAGTCAAAAGCTTGCTGTGTATTGGCACATTCGTAAATCAGCCCCAAACCCGAAAAACTTGCCAGAACATTCTCCAACTGGAGCAGGCACTTTGGACGTTTGTCGACCACGAGGGGATTGAACCCACCAACAACGCTGCTGAACGTGCTTTACGACGTGCTGTGATTTGGCGTAAACGCAGCTTTGGAACTCAAAGTGAAAAAGGCAGCCAGTTTGTCGAGCGCATTATGACAACAGTTACCACTTTGCGCCAACAAAATCGGGATGTGCTGGATTACTTGGCTACAGCCTGTCACGCCAATCTACTGGGTGTAACCGCGCCTTCTTTGCTGCCTGCTGTTTAGGTTGACGTTATACCAACTGAACGGACACATCAAAAGACCCAGAATATTTGATTCCGGGTCTTTCTAGGGGTGGGCGAAGGGGCTCGAACCCTCAACATCTTGCTCCACAGGCAAGCGCTCTGCCATTGAGCTACGCCCACCACGACTTACCTCAACATCCACAGTGTGCCCTCTGCCATTGAGCTACAGGCACCATATTGAGCGGGCGGATTATACCATCAGGGCGAATCCCCCGCAAGGATACCACGGATGACCTCTACAACCGCATCTTGCGCGACTGTAACCTGCTCGCCATTAGCCAAATTTTTGACCGCAACCTGACCTTTCTCCGCTTCGTCAGGTCCCAGTACGAGCGTGACTCTGGCTCCGATGCGATCTGCATATTTGAATTGCTTGCCCAGCTTGGTTGTTTCAGGATAAACCACAACCTTCAAACCCGCCACACGCAATTTTGTCGCCAGGTTCAACGAAGCTAACTGATGTTCATCATCAAAAACGGTCACAAGTACAGGTGCGGGGTTTACGTCCAAGTCCGCAGGTAGCAAACCATATTTCTCGAGCAGCAGCGTGACAACCACATCTCCCATCGCAAACCCAACAGCCGGAAGCGAATCGCCCCCTACATCTGACAACAGGTTATCGTAACGCCCGCCACCCAGGATGGAACGCCGAATCTCGCCGCCCACCTCCCAGGCCTCAAAAACCGTACCCGTATAGTACAGCAAGCCGCGCATGATCGAAGGATCGAATTGCACAAAATGACTCAATTCCAGGGCTTCGATCGCTTTGTAAAAGCGCACTTGCTCTGGCGATTGCTTCCAAAGTTCCTTGTCATCCAACATGGCCTTCATATTTTCAAATTGAGCGTCAGACAGGCCGATTTCTTTTCCATATGCCTCCCATTCATCAGGCGACAGCTTCTCGCGTCGGTCAATCCAGGAGGAGACCGCCGGACGAATTTCCGTCCTGATATCGAACTTGTCGAATTGGGCATCGATCAGACGGCGGTCATTGACCAGTATCATGACCTCGTTCGGAGTCAACCCTACGCGCTGGAAGAATGTCGCCAACACGGCAACGTTCTCCGCATCCGCTTCGGGGGTGTTGGGGCCGAGCATATCCACATTCCACTGGAAAAATTCTCTTGTGCGTCCCTTCTGCGGACTTTCATAACGCCAGAAAGGCCCGAACGACCACCAGCGCAGCGGGAAGACCAACTGTTGCTGTTTCTGGGCGATCAGGCGCGCCAGGGATGGGGTCAACTCAGGGCGCAGTGTGATCTCGTTCCCACCGCGGTCCGTGAAAACATAGGACTGCTCTTTGACCAATTCTTCGCCTGATTTAGCGGCGTACAGGTCGAGGGTCTCGAGAAGAGGCGCTTCCCATTCCTGGTATCCAAATGATTCGGCCACATCCCTGGCTGTCTGGTATAACCAGGAACGGACGGCCATCTGTTCCGGGTAAAAATCGCGTGTGCCTTTAACGGGTGGAATGACGTTTTTCATGAGCGTCATTTTAGCACAAGAAACCAGATATAGAGTGACATTCATGTCGCATTACATTAGCCCAGTCCCAAAATTCAGCCCTTGAATTATGTGATTCAAAGGGCTATAATCCTCGCATTCCTTTAAGGAGTATTTCATGGAAATCAATTATCAGGAAACCAGTAAAGACCTATTGGTGCGTATCGACATCCACGCCAAATATGGCGCGGCGAACATCGACCAATGGACGGTAGACTTGCTTAAGCCCCAACCAGGCTTCAAGATTTTAGATGTGGGCTGCGGTTCTGGGAAGCAGTGCTTCCTCTATAACGATTATGTCACGGGACAGGCCGAGATTATCGGCGGTGATTTCTCGGAAGAGCTACTCGACAAAGCCCGCGCCAAAAACGAAAAGCGTGGCACGGACATAGATTTCATGTTCCTGGACTTCAACAAACGCTTCCCCTTCGAAGACGATCAGTTCGACCTGCTCTCCTCAGCCTTCGCTATCTATTACGCCTCAGACCTGGACTTTACGTTTGGGGAGGCGCACCGCGTGCTAAAACCCGGCGGAAGGCTGTTCGTAACCGGTCCACTGCCGGAGAACAAGCAGATGTTCTACGACATTATAAAAGAGGCCACTAACAAGCCTATCCCGCCCATGCCTGGCTCCAGCCGGTTCAAGGGTAATATTTACGGAACCATCGAGAAAATCTTTGCCAAGACCGAACTACACGTATTCGAAAACCCGCTGACCTTCCCAGAAGTCCAGCCATTCATGGATTACGTGCGCGCCTCCCTCTCGGAGGACCGCAAGTTGTGGACCAGCATGTTCAATAATAAGGACGAGTACGAGGGGCTGATCCAAAGTATCGAAACGGTGGCAACCCGCAGGTTCGAAAGAGACGGGAATCTTGTGATGACCAAAGTCGTTGGCGGCATTATGGCAACCAAATAAAGTTATTTCCTCGGAGACACGGAGTCTCAGAGTTATAATCCATTCTCCGTGACTCTGTGATTCTGTGATGATAATATGATCTTTTATGGCAAACGAGTCCTCTTCCTTGGCGCCCATCCTGATGATATCGAGTTGGGTGCAGGCGCGCTAATCCACAATATCCGTGGACAGAGCGAGATTCTGTGCGCAACCCTGTCCGACAACCAGAAGAACCCCATGCTGAAAAATGTGGTTGAAGAGCACCGCGCCAGCATGGCCGTATTAGGCGTAGCGGAAGAGTGTGACCTGATCGAAACCTTTGAGACACGCAAGTTCCCGGAACTGCGGCAAGAGGTTCTGGAGTATCTGCTTAAACTTCGGCGAGAATTCAAACCGCAAATCGTCTTCTGCCACAGCCAAAATGACATTCACCAGGATCACAACGTGGTGACCCAGGAGGCCTTACGCGCCTATCGCGGCCTGACTGTTCTAGGCTTCGACGTGGTACGTTCCAGCTATAACTTCTTCCCGCACTTTCTGGTCGAAGTGAACGAAGTAGATGTGGATAAAAAGATCGAGGCCCTCTCTCAATATAAGACCTACCACGGCAAATACTATTTCGATCCAACCCTGCTGCGCGCCACCATGATCCGGCACGGCACGCTGGCCGAGTGTGATTTCGCCGAAGGATTCGATATATTGAGGATTGTAGGTAAATTTGAGACTTGTTAGCAAGGAGGTACGATGCGCACTCGTAGCACCCTGATTATGTCCGGCATTTTACTGACCATCCTTTTGAGCGCCTGCAACCTGCCCGGCGACAATGAGGAAGCGCAGGATGAGGTTTCCACCTGGGTCGCTACAACTCTGACCGCACAGGCAGCTTTAGCCCCCATTCCAACATCAACGCTAATTCCCGAAGTCGATGTCACAATGGCGCCCAGCCCAATTGCTACCGAGATCTTACTCACTTCCACGCCCCAGAACCCGCTTGTGTTGGAAACAACCTTGTGTTGGAAGGGCCCCGGCGTGCAATATGAAGTAGTCAGCGCGTTGAAAAAGGATGAGCGTGTTGAGTTGATCGGCCAGGGTAGTATCTCTGGCTGGTGGATCGTGGATAATCCGATCTACCACGACCCGTGTTGGGCACAGGCCAAAGATCTGCTCATCGAGCCAGGCTACAATATCGTCACATTGCCAATCTATACACCTCCACCCACTCCCACGTCCACGCCCACGAACACACCCACAGCTACACCGACGGCCACGAACACACCATAAAATTGGATGCGGTATATATCCGCCTTCAACTCAAAATCATTAAGACAGACAAGCCTTGCAAGGGATTACCTGGATAATCTGCGCAAGGCTTGAGCTTCAATTGGGAGAATAGTACACCTTACAAAACTGGTAACGCAAAATTTGTCAATTCGAATATAAATAAAGCGAGGCGGCAGGACAAACTCTCTCTAGGGTCTGCGCGCTACACAACAAAACATTGAGGACATCGCATGGAACTTTTGCAAAACACACCAGCCTCCAAAGTAGCGCCAATCTCCTACGATTTTTTCTTCAACAATCTTGAATACTACTTGAGCAAAGGCAGGGGCGTCTCTCTTTTTGAGGCAGATGAGATCGCTATCACAAGCTTTGCGGATCAATGCGTGCGATATGGCTGCTCACCGATTACGCTCAGACTCTCATCCCTGGGGGATTCCATACCGGAACTTACCGGATCGAATGGTTTCGTTGTCATTATACAAGACCTGCCTTTTGAGAATTTTCTGCAGCAGGCCGCAGTCATCGCTGACAAGCTCATATTCCCGTTCTGGTTTAATCAAATATCAATGTGCTTTTTCTCCATCCCCAGGCGCAGCGCTTACAACGACCTGCCTTTAAGCGGGGATGAACTGCATAAAAATTATGGAACGGTGATCAATTCCCTTCTGTGCGAGCAGATTTTCGTCTTGCTTGAGCGAGTCAACATCCAATTTTCCAACTCTGACTTTATCCACCTGTCCGCACATAAAATCTTCTACACTCCTATCGAAGAAAAGCTGCTGCACGCGCTGAATATGCACAAAATGCCCTGTCAGCCCCAAGTACGGATCGGCCGCTATACGGTCGATTTCCTGGTAACTCTCGACGACGGGAACAGGAAAGTCATTGTCGAGTGCGACGGCAAAGCCTACCATGTCCCAGCCAAAGACCTAGAACGCGATAAAGTGTTTGCATCCGAGGGCTATCCGATTTGTCACCTCTCCGGGGCAGAGATACTTGCCGATGTTGAAACTTGTATTGAGGTTATACAGAAAACGTCAAAGCATAGCCAGGCCTCTCCATATCCGTTGGATGTTGACCTGGACCCCAGCCAGATGTCGGCAGTAGGCAGCGTCACAGGGCCGATCAGGGTGTTGGCTCCGGCAGGCTCTGGAAAGACAAAAACTCTGATCAACCGTATCCTCAACCTGCTCAATCAGGGTATCCCATCCGAAAAGATCCTGGCGTTGGCGTTCAATAAAAAAGCCCGTGATGAGATGCAGGAACGCCTGGAGCGAAAAGGTATCCACGCTATCCAAGTGCGCACCTTTCACTCCCTGGGATATGAAATCGTACGTGAAAGTCTGGGCTGGACCTTTTCCGGGTCAGCGCATAAGAATCTCTCTCGCGATCTAATGCGGAACGCCATCCGCCAGCACACTGAGTTGCCATCCCTGCGAAATAAGGATCCCCTGGATGCGTTTCTGGATGGTTTGCGCAAGGCCAAAATGGACCTGCCTCCCCTGACCACGCTGACAGTTGAATATGGCGAGCGTATTTACCCATTTGAGCCGATATTCTATAGTTACCTGAAGGCCCAGTTGGACAGGAATTACCTGGACTTCGACGACATGATTTACCTGGCGCTGCGCGTCTTGCTGGACGATTGTTCACTGCGTCGCGCCTACCAGTCTCACTTTGAGTTTGTCCTGGTGGATGAATTCCAGGATTTGAACCAGGCCCAATTGCTGCTGCTGCAAGTTCTGTCCCTGCCAGAAAACAACGTGTTTGCCGTCGGTGATGATGACCAGATGATTTATGGCTTTCGCGGAGCAGAGGTGCGTCATATCATCGAATTCGATAAACGCTTTCCGATTTCATCCAGCCATGTTCTGAACACGAATTACAGGTCCAGCCGCATGATCGTACGCCACACCGGCTGGCTGATCGACAAAAATAGCGACAGGGTTAGCAAAAATATTCAACCACGCCCGGGTGCGCAGGAAGGCAGTTTCGAAATATCAGGCAACACGTCAGTCCTCGAGCAAGCTGAGTATGCAGTTCATTGGCTGATGGAACACAAAACCAGAAACAATCTTCGCTGGAGCGATTATGCTTTCCTTTATCGCTACAACGCCTATCAATTCCCGGTGGCCATCGTCCTAGATACTTTGAACATACCCCATACACCCTTGTCCGGTCAGAACCTCCTTCAAACCCGAGTAGGGAAGGATGTTTATTCATACTTGCAGGTCATCCTGTCTCCCCTCGAGGCAACTCCCAAAGACTTCGAGTGTGTGCTCAAACGCCCCAATAAATATTTCACCAACCAATTGATCGCACGTGTGCGGGACTGGAAATCTTTTCAGCATTTGCCACAGGTTCCAAACCTGAGGGACTGGGAACGGGAAAAGTTGATCGATTTCATCAGTCGAATTGAGACCTTATCCAGAAAGGCGCGGGATCAGAGCATCTCAACGATTGATTTTCTACACACCTTAAAAATAGACCTCGGCCTGACAGATTTCTACCGAGACCAATCGCGCATATCCGAGGATCTCGACCAGGCCAGCGACGTAGATTTATTGGAAGTAATCATTGCCCTGTCCGGAAATTTCAAAACAGTGAAAGATTTTTACGAATTTGTGTGCAATTCCATCGACGACAGTGAAACAGATTCAACGAACACCGATATAGCCAGGGATGAGGTATATCTGGGTACTATCCACCGGGCTAAAGGCAAAGAGTTCCAAAATGTCGTTTACTTTAACTTGAGCAAGAACGGTACATTTTCCGAGAAAATAAGGGAGGAAGAAGAAAGACGCGTGGCTTACGTTGGAGCAACACGTCCTAAAGATAGTTTATTGATCACTTTCCCATCCGCGAAGCCCTCGATTTTTCTCTCGGAAATATGCCTAAATCCAAAACTCAAAGGCATTACAGACGAATATCTTGAACGCTGGTCTGCTTCGACGAAGATGCGTCTGAAGAAAGAGAGAATGAAACAAGGGCAGCTCGAACTATACAGAGAAAAACAGGTCGCCCGGTTCGAGAAATTAACAGAAGGTCATACATCTGATAAGGCGGCACTCTTGCTGCGATTGACATGGTTGATTGCAAATTGGCGCATCCGGATAGCACAGGAAAAGATCGAAAGCCTGAATAAACGGATCAGAACCCACACGGAAAAAGTCGTTGAGCCCTTGCTGGTTGAGTTGAACGATTTGGATGAGGAAATAAAGCTCAGGAAGGCGATCAAACCAGCCCCAAAATCTGGAGATTTTGGACAATAAAAAATACTGAAATCCAATTGACCTCCAGTATCAACATTTTTTAGATCGAGATTTATTATGCCTTAGGCACTCCTAGAAAAATCACCCCATCCCGTACCTGAACAGGGTAAGCCGGGATGTCCACAACTGCCGGCATAGACATCACCTTGCCAGTGCGAACATCGAACTCTGCTCCGTGACGGGGGCAAACGACGTTGAAACCTTCGATGTCACCATCACCAAGCGGGCCATCGTCATGGGTACAGACGTCACCTATCGCAAATAATCCCCCGGCAATGTTAAAGATCACGATGGGTGTATCACCGATATCAACGAACATTCGCTCGCCGTTCGGTAATTCGCTGATCGGGGCGATTTCCAAAAAGTCTACTTTTTCTTCTTCAAGTTGAGTGTAGTTGAACATGAATATCCCTCAGCAATTAGCGTTCAGCTATAAGCTCTAAACTGTAAGAGGCCAGCATTTCAAGAGAAAGCTAAACGCTTACAGCTTTTACTATTCCACCAAATCATCACTGGCTTCCCCTAAACCGTATACACCAGCCTTGAGCACCTTGAGAGAAAGCAAGGCACACTTCAAACGTACAGGTCCCAGGTCGATGCCCAGTAAATCCAGCACATCTTCTTTGTTTAGCTTTTTAACTTCGTCCAAAGATTTCCCATGGATGGATTCAACCAAGAGGTCTGCAGAGGCCTGAGAGATGGCGCAGCCTTTGCCCTCAAAAGCTGCTTCGGTTACTTTGTCTTGGCCGTTAACCCGAATGGTGATTTCGATGTGATCGCCGCATAACGGATTGTCATCCTCGAACTGGATGTCGTGCGGGTCAAGATATCCGCGGAATTGCGGGCTTTTGTAGCGTTCAATGATCTGTTCGCGGTAGAGGTCGTCCATAATCAGTCTTATAAGTCGAACAAGTCTGAGCAGTCTAACATGTCAATACCTAACCGGTTGACTTGTAAGACCATTAGACTTGCCAGACTTTATCCAAAAATCTCCTTGACTTTGTATATTCCCTCGATCAGCTTGTCCACTTCTTCTTCCGTATTATAAAGATAAAAACTGGCACGTGACGTTGCGGTGATGCCATATTTTTCATGCAATGGTTGAGCGCAATGATGACCGGCACGGACGGCGATACCATCTCGGTCAAGGATCTGCGCTACATCATGCGGATGCACACCATCGAAGGTGAACGCAGCCACCCCGCCTTTATCCTGTGCGCTGGGGCCAAACAACTTCACCCCCGGGACTTCTTCCAATCGCTCGAGGGCATACTCCGTTATCTCGTGTTCATGCGCGGCGATAGCCTCCATCCCGACCGAATTCAGGTAATCTACCGCCGCCCCGAAACCGACTGCCTCAGCGATGGCCGGGGTTCCAGCTTCGAACTTATGCGGAACCGAATTGGGGACGAAACCATCCAGGTGGACGGTCTTGATCATATCGCCGCCACCCAGGAACGGAGGCATTTCCTGAAGCAAATCCATCTTGCCATACAGGGCGCCGATACCTGTTGGTCCACACATCTTATGTGCCGAGAAGGCCAGGAAATCCGCATCCAGCGCCTGGACGTCGACGGGAAAATGTGGCACGGATTGGGCTCCATCTACAAGTGTGATTGCCCCAACCTCATGCGCCAGACGGATGATCTCAGCCGCAGGGTTGATCGTACCGAGGACGTTGGACATGTGCGTAAACGAGACCAGTTTTGGGTCCTGTTTCAGAAGCGCGCGATAGGCGTCCAGGTCAAGCAGGCCATCGTCTGCCACAGGGATGAATTCGAGGCGTACCCCACGTTCCGCTTTCAGCATATGCCATGGAACAAGATTGGAGTGATGCTCCATCTCGGTCAGGATGACCAGGTCACCTGACCTAAGATTGGCGCGCGCCCAGGTGTACGCTACCAGGTTGATTGATTCGGTAGTGTTGCGGGTATAGATGACTTGTCTGGGAGAAGGCGCATTGATAAAACCGGCGATTTTTTCGCGCGCAGCCTCATACATCGCGGTCGCTTCTTCGGCCAGGGTGTGAATACCGCGATTAATGTTGGCATTTGTATGACGATAGAACGCATCCATAGCCGCGATAACGGAGGCAGGCTTTTGAGAGGTAGCGGTCGAATCGAGATAGACCACCTGAACCCCCGGCCTTGTCTCTCTGTTCAGGATGGGAAAATCAGCACGAATGCGAGTAACGTCGAAGCTCATTGCAACGATTTTTTCTGATCTAGTACCCGGATCATAAGCTTATGATTGATAAACAGGAGTTACGCAGTCCTAATAAAGTGACTGTATTTGTTCATCAATCAAAAATACCTTTATCAGGCACTAATAATCAGGAATCTCTTTCTCTTTTTTCTTGGGTTTCTTGCCTGGCAACGCACGGATATGCTCAGAATTGACCGGATACCAAAGGATGCGATCCGGTACCATCCAGCCATCGGTCAGGTAAACATCACTACGGAACTGAACCGCAATCATTTTGTTGTCTATCTGGACAATGATGCCCTTCAGCCAGCCGCGTATGCGATCCTTATCTTTTTCATGATCGCAGTACACTTCGACGGTGTCTCCTACCTCGAAGGAATGCTCTATATCCGGATCACGCATATAAGAAATTTGTCCCATTCGACCTCCCCGCGTTGAGCGCCGCTTCCTGGAGCCCCGCGAATTCTGATTTGAATGTATTGTCGCCATTCTCTGCCTTATTCATTATAGATTATTTCTTGCATTGTGCACAAACATGCACAAAATGGGGTTTTGGTTTTTAGACCGGCAACTCTTTATTGAGCCGTCATTTTCTGGAGAATTGCAGTCTGGAACCGTTCCCTTACGCCCTCAAAAGGTATACGCTGCATGATCGGGTCGAAGAAACCTTCCACGACCAATCGTTCAGCTTCTTTTTGCGGAATGCCGCGTGATTTCAAATAAAATAGCGGCTCTTCTTCCAGTTTTCCAATGGTCGCGCCATGCGTGCAGCGTACATCATCGGCCAGGATCTCCAAACCAGGGATTGAGTCAGCGCGGGCTTGATCACTCAAGACTAGGTTGCGGTTAGCCTGGTAACCGTCCGTTTTTTGCGCGCCGGGCGCAACGTAAATCATACCCTGCCAGACCGAACGACTCTTGCCCTTGAGCGCGCCTTTGAACAGCAAGTCGCTAGTCGTGTCCGGGGCAAAATGGTTCTGCTGGGTATCGTGATCGAGGTGCTGTTTGCCATCCGTGAAATAGAATCCGGACATGCGGCCGTTCGATCCCCGACCGGCCAGATCCAATTCTGTAAAGTTCTTGGTCAGCCGAGAGCCGATAGCGCCGAAGATCCAATCCAGATTGGCATCGCGTTCAACGCGCGCGCGCTCGTGACTGAAATTCCAGACGTGCTTGCCCCAGGATTGCAACTCAACGAATTTCAAGTTGGCTGCCTGCTCGACTTTGATTTCAACCAAGCCTGCGTGCATTGTGTCGATACCGTCTTCTGTCGGTGAAGCAGACTCGTGAACATAGGTCACAGAAGCGCCTTCATCCACAAGCACCAGCATATGCGAAACATGAGCAAATGCGCCCGGTCCCCAATAAACGCTATGCAGAGGTTGTTCCACCTGCACATTCCGGGGAACGTAGAGCACGACTCCATTCTGAGACAATGCACCTGCCAGAGCAGCGAATTTGCCTTCTTCCGGCTTGACGACATCTCCGAGAATACGCGCCACCAGTTCCGGGTGTTTTTCCTGTGCAGTTTTCAAGTCGGTGAATATGACGCCTTGTTTGGCAATGGATTCATCCAAATCAACCTCAACACCGCCAGGCTTTAGCACAATCTGCCCGCCGTGCTGGTCAGCGATCAGGGGTTTGAGCAAGTCATCAGGGACGGATGGCAGGTCTTTGTATGCGCCCTCCTGTGGCAACACAAATGAGTCGACCGGCAGATTGCGCAGGTCAGTTCGCCGCCAGGGTTCCTCGGTCGTCTTCGGCAAGGATAGGCGTTTAAACGCGTCCCAGGCCTGGGCCCGGTACGAAGCGAGTGAGTCGTCCTTTAATTCGGGTACATCCGCCTTTGTGAAGGTGAATTCACGTGTGGCTGAATCCGTTCGTCTTCTTCTTGATACTACTACTTTAGGTTTGTCTGTCATGTATATCTCTTATTACAAAGTGTCATTGCGAGGAGCGAAGCGACGCAGCAATCCCAGAGATACAAGTTACTTGAGATTTCCACGACCCCTTCGGGGTCTCGCAATGAGAACATACTAGTACCGCAACCATATTAAATTGTAGGGTTAGAATTGATTTTGTTCTTCAAAAATCAGCAGAATACTCTACAGCTTAAGGTTGTTGCGGCACTAGCCTATACTACCTTCCATCTGCAACTGGATCAGGCGGTTCATTTCTACGGCGTATTCCATCGGCAGTTCTTTGACCAATGGCTCGATGAAGCCGGAAACAATCATTGTGGTGGCTTCCTCCTCACTCAGGCCGCGGGACATGAGATAGAAAAGCTGCTCATCCCCTACCTTGGAAACTGAAGCCTCGTGGCCGATGGTGACATCATCTTCGTCAATTTCGATGTAGGGATAGGTATCTGACTGTGATTGTGGATCGAGCAGCAACGCATCGCAAACCACGTTGGATTTGACGCCCTTAGCGCCTTTGTAGACCTTGAGCAGACCACGATAGGAGGCACGCCCGCCAGCCTTGCTGATGGACTTGGAAGTAATCTTGCTGGTGGTGTTGGGTGCAAAGTGATACATCTTGCTACCGGCGTCCTGAGTCTGGCCAGCGCCTGCAAACGCCATCGAGAGCATCTCGCCACGCGCACCGGGCTCCATCAAATAGCAGGATGGGTATTTCATGGTTACTTTAGAACCCAGGTTGGCGTCCACCCATTCGTGCGTACCATTCTCGAATACTTTGGCTCGCTGAGTAACCAGGTTGTAAACGTTGGTAGACCAGTTCTGGATGGTAGTATAACGCGACCGCGCACCTTTCTTGACTACTATCTCGATCACACCGGAGTGGAACGAGTCGGTGGTATATTGCGGAGCAGTACAGCCTTCTACATAGTGTACCTGCGCGCCTTCGTCAACAATGATGAGCGAGCGCTCGAACTGACCGACGTTGGCTATATTCAGGCGGAAGTAAGCCTGCAGGGGCAGGTCTACTTTGACACCTTTGGGCACATACACAAAGGATCCACCCGACCAGACAGCGCTGTTAAGCGCCGCCAGAGTGTTATCTTCAATCGGGATAACGGTGCCAAAATATTCACGGAACAAATCGGGGTGTTCATGCAGGCCGTCTTCAATCGAAAGGAAGATCACACCCTGCTTTTCGAGATGCTCCTGAATGGAGTGATAAACCATTTCCGATTCATACTGCGCTCCCACACCCGCCAAAAACTTTTGTTCAGCTTCGGGGATGCCCAGCTTGTTGAAAGTGTTCTTGATGTCATCGGGAACATTGTCCCAGGATTTTTCACTGCCTTGAGTCGGCTTGACATAGTAAAAAATGTTTTCCAGATCTAGGCCGGAAAGATCCGGTCCCCAGGTGGGCATAGGACGGCTCCGAAAATGCTCATATGCCTTCAGGCGGAAGTCGAGCATCCAACCCGGCTCGTTCTTCATCTTTGAAATTTGTTCTACAACCTCACGGCTCAAGCCTCTTTCGGCCTTGAAAAAGTAATTTTCTTCAGAGTCGTGAAAACCGTATTTATATTGTCCAATATCTTCGAGGAGCTTTTCGTCACTCATTTTTACCTCTCAAGTTCTGACCGCAAAGTAAGCAGAGTTATTTCTCAATAAATCTCTGTGAGCTTTGTGGTCGCTATTGTTAATTACGCTGCTACGTCCTCATACTTTTCGCGCACCCAATCATATCCCTGATCTTCCAGGTGCAAAGCCAGGTCAGGGCCGCCGGATTCAACAATTTTTCCGTCCAGCATGATGTGGACGAAATTCGGTTTGATGTAATTCAACAGGCGCTGGTAATGTGTGATGATCAGCACGCCCATGTCCGAACCCATCAAGGCGTTGACGCCATCCGCGACAATGCGTAACGCATCAATATCCAGGCCCGAATCTGTCTCATCCAATATAGCGATCTCCGGTCTGAGAGCCGCCATCTGCAAAATCTCAGCCCGCTTCTTTTCTCCGCCTGAAAAGCCATCATTTAGATAGCGTCCGGCAACATTGTGATCCATTTTGAGCAAAGACATCTGCTCTTTGAGCATCTTACGAAACTCGGGAATCGGCATACCTTTATCTTCCGGGTTTCCAGCCTTACGTCGCGCATTGAGCGCGGTACGCAGGAAGTTAGCTACGGTCACACCAGGGATGGCAACCGGATACTGGAACGCCAGGAACAGACCCATACGTGAACGTTCGTCCGGCGCGAGTTCGAGAATGTTCTCACCTTTGAACCAGGCCTCTCCATCGGTTACTTCGTAGCTGGGGTGTCCCATCAACGTGTAAGCCAGCGTCGACTTGCCCGTGCCATTGGGACCCATAATGGCATGGATCTCGCCTTGTTTAACTTTTAGGTCAACGCCTTTCAAGATTTCTTTGTTTTCGATATTGACGTGCAGGTTCTTGATAACCAGCTCAGACATGCATACTCCTTGCAAAAAAATCGCCGCCAGGGGGCGGGTGTTGTCACATTATGAATTATAGCAAAGTAGGGGGAATATGTCAATATTTATGATATTTTTCTAGTAAATTAATTCTTCAAGATATTCGCATTTCAATGATAGGACTTACGCCCCCCTTATTTTCGGTCTTCCTCCGTATTTTTGTGTAAGTCCTGAATGAGTTATTGTATACTCAACTTAAATTTGCGTTGGAGGGACTGCATGAATAAAACTTTGAGACGGGTTGGGATCCTGTTTAGTGTTCTGATCGGGGTGGTCTTTCTCACCAATTTAGGGTTGTATTTTCTAGGGGAATCACGTTTGAAACGTGTATACATCATCCCAAAAGAGTCTGTTTTCGTTCCTAGCGACGATGAATCTATTACAGAAGGAAAACGCATTTTCCAATATCGCGGTTGCGAAGCCTGTCACGGCGAGCAAGTGGAGGGACTGGTCTATCTTGATAATCCTGCTATCGGACAGGTCATCACGCCCAATCTGACTACCGGTATGGGCGGCATCAGTGCGCAGCACACAGACATGGATCTGCTCCGGTCCATCAGGCATGGCCTCCGCCCCGACGGGACTCCGTTGCTCTTCATGCCCTCGACAGAATTCTATTTCTTGAGCGATATAGATTTAGGCAGGGTGATCGCTTACATCCGCAGCGTACCGGCGGTGAACAACGAAATGCCGGTCAGCAGGCTTTCGGCCACAGGACGAATCGTGATGAACATCACCGAAGAGATCACTTTCCTGCCAGCCGAATTGATCCCGCATGATTCGCCACGTCCGGTTTCACCAGAACCCGGCATTACACCCGAGTACGGGGAATATCTGTCCTATTCCTGTAAAGTCTGTCATGGGTTGACATTATCAGGTGGGGAGATTCCCGGCTTTCCACCCGAATGGCCTTCGGCTCCAAATTTGACCTCCGGGAGGGGCAGCCGTCTGCCTACCTGGGGTGAGGAGGGTTTCATTGAGATTATCCGCACCGGGCGAAAACACGGCCGCAGCATCAACCCTGAATACATGCCCTGGGAGTCCTACCGCCATATGACCGATGATGAACTGCGTGCAGTATTCCTGTACCTTCAATCGCAACCGCCAAAGGAATTTGGCAATCGCTAATTTTTTCAGACGTCGCCCGTTTATCTGTACAGTTCCTGATTTTTATGATATTTATCTATAATATTGACAGAGCAAAAAGGGACTGATATACTCGTATTTAGAAATTGGCAATCATCTTTCCAAATTTGGGAAGAGGAAAACTGTGAAACTATGAAAAGCACGAGAGATCGCATTCTGCAAACTTTGCTTAAAAAACCTGGGGCGACCATCATTGACCTGGCCGAAGCGGTTGGGATCAATCCCATTTCCGTACGGCATCACCTCACCAATCTGCAGGTCGAGGGAATGGTCAGCGCGGAAGAGGAACGCCATGGTGTGGGACGTCCGCGCCTGATCTACTCTCTTACCGAGCATGGGATGGAGCAATTCCCCACACGCTATCTGCGACTGACCTCGCGCCTGCTGGACCAGTTGAAATCATCCCTGCCGCAACCAATGGTTAGCAAGCTGTTTGCCGAAATGGCGACCAGCCTGGCTGATGATTACGCCGATCAGATGCAGGGTCTGAGCATGGAAGAACGTTTGGATTTGATCAGCGATCTGCTTGCCGAAGAGGGCTTCACAGTTGAGTGGGAAAAAACGGAAGATCAATATCGAATTCACGAGATCACCTGTCCATACTTGCAAATCGGACAGAGTCACCCTGAAGTCTGTACTGTAGACCAGACACTCATCTCGAAGATGTTGGCTGTCCCCGCTGAAAAGGTACAATGCATTCTGGATGGCAGCTCCCATTGCACATATGTGGTACAGCCCGCTGCCATGGTTAAAAGTTAATAGAGGTAATAATGAGCGAAAACGAAACCAACGAAACTAACGTAATCACATGGTCGATTCACGAAACGCATCCGGAACTGGTAGAAACCGTCCGGGAAAAACTGTCAGAAGTGATAGACCCTGAAATTGGAATGAGCATCATCCAGCTTGGTCTGGTGCGGGAAGTCGAGCTTGAAGATGAGGTCGCGCGGATGAAGATGATCCTGACGACTCCTTTTTGTCCGTATGGCCCGGCAATGATCGATATGACTCGTGAGAAAGCTGTCGAGGCGTTGAACAGGCCCGTCACCATTGAAATGGGTATGGACCAATGGGATTTTTCGATGATGGAAGACCCCTCTGCACTCGATTGGGGTATGTACGCCTGATAAAGTAAAAAAAATTCCCTCTTGATAAAAAAAGATGCCGCTTTCGAAGCGGCATCTTTTGTATTTATTTGTTCTTCTTCCAGTGCATCACATGCGGTTTTTCATCTTCGGAAAATCCGGAGAGCACGATGAGCGCGTTGGTCACTGTTCCGCCCGGGTTGCGCCAGCGATGGTTCAGTCGCGCGGCAAACAATAAACTGTCTCCCGATCCAAGTGTGAAAATCTGCTTTTCTACGTGATACTCTAATTGACCGCGCATACAGAAGACGAACTCGTGCCCGCTGTGGATCATGGTATGTGGACCACTATTGGCCCCGTTTTCCAACGTCAGCATAAACGGCTCAACCCGACCAGAAAACTGCTCGCCGCCAAGCCCTTCCCATACCCCTCTTGAAAAGGGCACCCGGGGCCGTTCCTGAGACGGGATAAAAATAACCTGCTGTTTTGTGGTTTGCTCCCCAAAAAAGGTGGTGATCGGAACGCCCATCGCATCTGCCAGTTTGTACAACGTACTGACCGAAGGTGAAGTTTTACCGCGTTCAATCATGCTCAAAGCGTTGGCAGATAATCCACTGGCAGTTGCTAACGCACGCATGGACATATTTCGCTCCTCACGTAATTGTCGTAAGCGCGTTCCAACATCTACCGAGTAAGCTTCTTTGTCGTATATATCCATAATCACCTCTTTTTAGTCCAAAATATTATACCGCACAAGAGAAATGCCTTGTTGGGCTATATCACCCATCCTTAGCACATACTTTTTGGAGGATTGATGTAATTTTAATGTGACATATATGTGACATTCTTCACTATTGGAACGTTCAACGAAGTAGTATTCTTACAAAAGAATTCTTATATGTGAGTATGCGAATATATACAATATGGTATCACAAACTCTTGCCCAGGAAGTTTCCCAACTTGAAGCGGATCTTTGTTTTGCACTTGCTGATCCAACCCGCATCCTGATTTTGTATGCGCTTGATGAGCAATCACTTAATGTAACAGAGATCACCATCGCCTTGGACCTTACCCAACCCACTACCTCGCGTCACTTAAAGATTTTACGAGAGCGTGGTTTGGTTCATACGGAACGTCAGGGTACAACCATAACGTATCACCTGACAGACAAGCGCTTGATCGAGGCCCTGGATTTGTTAAGAAGTGTCTTGCGCGACAGACTGGCCCACCGCGCAAGCTTGATTGAAGAAATAGAATAAACCGAACAAGGAGAACTGCCACGTAATGAAGAAACGAAAGCCCTTTTGGCTTCTTGGCCTGGTTGGCATCGTGATTGTCATCACTGTACCGGTTGCGTATTTTTGGCCGAGAAACACTAAACCCGTGGATGATCCATGGAACAACGTGCCAACTCAAACGGTACATGTAGACCACACAAATATCATCAATGGGCCATTTGAAAGTGGGCAGGAAGTTACCCATGCATGTCTGGAATGTCATGAAGAGGCAGCTGCGCAAGTGATAATGACCTCCCATTTCACCTGGGAAAGCGCGCCTGTCAACGTACCCTGGCGAGACGAAACGGTCACCATTGGTAAAAAGAACCAGATCAACAACTTCTGTATCGGTACTCAGGGCAATCAGAAAAAGTGCATGACCTGTCATGTTGGCTACGGCTGGAGTGACAGCACTTTCGATTTTAACAACCCTGAGAACATAGACTGCCTGGCCTGCCATGCAGATACGGCTTCTTACGCTAAGGGCGAATACGGTTTACCGGCTGATGGCATTGACCTGGAAGCCGCTGCCCGGAGCGTGCGCGAGCCCACCCGTGACAACTGCGGCAAATGCCACTTCGATGGTGGCGGTGGTAATGGTGTAAAACACGGTGACCTCGACGAAAGCCTGTACTTCCCCACCGAAAACCTGGACGTGCACATGGGGCGCCTCGACTTTCAGTGCACGGATTGCCATCAAACCACAGACCACCAGATTAAAGGTCGCATGGTTGCCGATAATTACACCATTAACTCAGAAGACCAGGTGGCATGCACTGACTGTCACGATGCCGTCCAACATCAGGATGAACGCATTAATACGCATGTTGAATCCGTTGCCTGCCAAACCTGTCATATTCCCGCTATCGCGCTGGAAGATCCCACCAAAGTGACCTGGGACTGGTCCACTGCCGGTCAGGACCTGCCAGAAGACCACTTCACCTACTTGAAAATCAAAGGCAACTTTACGTACGAAAAGGACTATCAACCAACCTACGTGTGGTTCAACGGGAATTTATCCTACCGCTACCTGCTGGGCGACAAGCTGGATCCGTCCAAGCCCACCATGATTGACCTGCCCGCAGGCGATATTAAAGACACCGCGGCCAAAATATTCCCATTCAAGATCCACGTCGCAAAGCAACCCTATGACACCGTCAATAACATCTTGCTCCAGCCTCGCACAGGTGGCAACGCAGTGGCTGGCGGTGGTTTCTGGGAAACTTTTGACTGGCCCTCCGCACTCGAATTGGGTGCACAGGATGCCGGCCTGGAATATAGCGGTCAATACGGTTTCATAGAAACCTGGATGTACTGGCCTACCACCCACATGGTCCAGCCGAAAGAGAATGCCCTGGGCTGCGACGATTGCCACGGCGAAGATGGCCGCATGGATTGGGAAGCCCTGGGTTATCCCGGCGACCCAATCGAATGGGGCGGCCGTTTTGACAAGCAATAAACACATGCGAACAAGGAATACATCATGATTATACGCATGATAAAGAATTCGAATTTCTTCAAATTTATTCTGGCAGGCCTTCTGATCGGTCTGATCGCCCTGGGACTTGCCATCGTTATCCAGACCGCATCCGCGCGAGGAGCAGAAGCGCCCTCCCCGGCCGCTTCACCGTTGCATCCCGATTTTGCTCTGCTTGACGCAGATGGAGTCAATGTACTCGAAAGCGGCGCGCCCGTCTCCACCATGCAGACCTGCGGGCAGTGCCACGACACGGAATACATCGTCTCGCACTCCTTCCATGCTGATCTGGGGTTGTCTGATTATTTTACAACCAGCGAGATAGACGCCAGCAACGGCACATTTGGACGCTGGAATCCACTCACATACCGCTATCTGTCGCAATCTGGCGATAGCCTGCTCGATATGAGCACTCCTGAGTGGTTGATGCGCTACGGCGATCAGATTCCCGGGGGCGGGCCAGCTACGACCAGTCGCGAGGGCAGGCCGCTCGTGAGTCTGAGTCCGGATGCGAACAACCCGGAAACTAGTTTTCTTGATCCCCAAACGGGACAACCTCAGAGCTGGGATTGGTCCCAATCCGGCGTTATCGAAAACAACTGCTTCCTGTGCCATCTCGAATACCCGAACAACATAGCCCGTACATCCGCTATACGCGAAGGCGCGTTCGGCTGGGCCAACACCGCCACCCTGGCTGGAACTGGCATCGTTCTTGATGCCGGTGGCGGAAGCTACACCTTCACAACAGAAGCTTTCAATAAAAACGGCGAAGTAAAAGCCGCTGTGATCGCCCTGCAAGATCCGACAAATGAAAACTGCGCTCAGTGTCACGGACCAGTACATACCGATAGTGAACCATTCGTCTTCCAGACCACAACACCTGAAAACGACACCACTGGTCAGATCATTTCAGGGCAGAGAATTTCCGAATCGGGCATGAATATCAGCAATAAAGATGAGCTGGCTCGTTCCTGGGACATCCATGCAGAGCGCCAATTGCAGTGCGTGGATTGCCACTTTTCACTCAACAATCCGGTACACGAACAGGACGTCAGAGGCGCGGCCCCCGACCACCTGCTCTACGATCCGCGCCGTCTCGACATTGGCGAGTATCTTGAAAAGCCCAATCACAACTTTGCCCGCGGTCAAAGCGCCCAATTCACCGTAGCCCCGGAACTCAAAGGCAGCATGCGTCGCTGTGAATCCTGTCACGATAGCGATAAGGGTCACGCCGACTGGCTGCCTTACATCGATCGTCACATGGAAGTGGTGGCTTGCGAAACCTGCCACATCCCACAGCTATATGCACCCGCGATCCAGGATTACGACTGGACAGGGGTCACTACGGACGGCCAGGCACAGATCGTCTATCGAGGCATCGAAGCCGGAAGCGTCGAAACAGCCAGCCTGGTCGACATGCCGATCACGGTCACCAATCTGGTAACCGGCTACGAACCCATCCTGCTTAAACGCACCAATGTGGATGGGGACACGCTGCTGGCTCCGTACAACCTGGTGACGACCTGGTACTGGGTGTATGACGATGCGAACGGCAACACCCGTCCGATTCGTCTCCTGGACCTGGAAACTGCGTGGCTCGAAAATGGTACGTACGCGACTGAAATTATTTCCGTATTCGATGCCAACAATGATGGCGAGCTTTCCAAAGCAGAGTTGCGCATCGACTCATCTGAAAAAGAATCCCTGATTACCGGAAGGCTGTCAGCATTGGGATTGAGTAATCCGCGCATCGAAGGCCAGATACAACCATACTCTATCAACCACAACGTCGCGCGCAGCGAATGGGCTGTAAATGACTGTCAGTCCTGTCACAGCAACGAATCGCGCATAACGCAACCCATCAAACTGGCGGATTATGTTCCCGCTAACGTGACACCTGAATTCGTTACCGACAGCAATGTTCCACAAACCGGTGAAATGTATACGGACGCTTCCGGTGCATTGTATTATCGGCCTGTACCAACAAATGAAAATATGTATATCTTCGGCAACAGCCGTATAGGCTGGGTGGACTGGTTTGGAGGATTATTCTTCCTGGCCGTCGTCTTGGGGATCAGTGGTCACGGAACATTGCGCTACGTTTCATCATTACGCAAGCCAAAACATGATGTAGAAACTGAAAAAGTTTACATGTACCATAAGTACGAGCGTTTCTGGCACTGGCTACAAACTGTGCTGATCGTGCTGCTCTTACTCACTGGCCTGGTCATCCACCGGCCGGATATGTTCGGTGCATTATCTTTCCGCGGAATGGTCACCATGCATAACGTCATGGCTGGTATCCTGGCGCTCAATGCTGCCCTGGCCCTGTTCTATCATGTGACGACCGGCGAAGTGAAACAATATATCCCGCGTCCGTACGGCTTCTTCAACGACGCCATCTTGCAGACCAAGTTCTACCTGAATGGCATCTTCAAGGGTGCAGAACATCCCTTCGAGAAGACAGAGCGCAAAAAGCTAAATCCGCTTCAGCAAGTGACCTACTTTGGAATCCTGAACGTGCTGCTTCCGCTGCAAGGCCTGACCGGCATCCTGATGTGGGGTGTCCAACGTTGGCCTGGGGCTACAAACATGCTCGGCGGTCTGCCTTTCCTGGCACCCTTCCACACGCTGTTGGCCTGGACGTTTGCGGCCTTCATTATCGGTCACGTCTATCTGACGACTACCGGGCGCGAACCGCTGGAAGGCGTCAAAAGCATGGTCACCGGCTGGGAAGATGTCGAAGTGCATGCACCTGAACTAGCACCTATTGAATCTGAAGAGAAACCGGCTAAATAAAGTAAAGAGACTGAAACATAAAGGATCACTTTAATTCAGGAGTAAAAATGGCAACACATTCACCTGTAAAACAAAAGAAAGGCATCAGCCTGAGAGCCTTATTCAACCGGCCAGAAAAACCGTACTGGCATCCATACTTTGGCGGGTTGGTACTGGGCATTGTCCTGTTCATGGCCTTCTTCCTGACTGGAAACGGCCTGGGCGCTTCGGGCGCTATCAGCCGCTTTGGTGTGCTTGTCGAGGATGCTATCGCCCCCCAGCATGTAGACACCACACCTTACCTGCTCAAGATGGCTGGCGGCGAAAAGAACCCCTTGGATGATTGGATCGTACCGGTCTTCCTGGGCATGCTTGTCGGGGCCTTTGTCTCCGGTTTGCTACGCGGACGCCTCAAATTCAAGACCAATAAAGGTCCCAACATTTCGGTGCGTACCCGCTGGATGACAGCATTTATCGGTGGCACAATTTTCCTATATGGCGCGCGCCTGGCACGCGGATGTACTTCAGGTCAGGCCCTCTCCGGTGGCGCGACCCTGGCTGCCGGATCGTGGTTGGTAATGTTCGCCATCTTTGGCGGCGCTTACGGCCTGGCCTACTTTGTACGCAAACTGTGGCTATAAGGAGAATGTCATGAATTTTCCTCTAGAAGCTTTTCAAACTGTTAGCGCCAGCAATCTGTGGACTTATATTATCTTCGGATTGATCGGTGTTGCCTTCGGGTTTGTGCTCGAAAGCAGCGGTTTTGGCAACTCCAAGATACTGGCAGCCCAGTTCTATTTCAAGAATCTGACCGTCCTTAAAGTGATGTTCACTGCCATAGTTGTTGCGATGGTTTTACTCTTCGCAATGATTGGTCTCGGCCTGTTGGATTACAACGCGATCTGGGTCAACCCTACCTACCTGGCATCCGGTGTGATTGGCGGTCTGGTAATGGGCGTGGGCTTCATCATAGGCGGGTTCTGACCGGGCACTTCTGTGGCTAGTTCAGCCACTGGCAAAATTGATGGTATGTTTTTCCTGCTCGGCGGTTTCTTTGGCGCATTCCTGTTTGGTGAGACCGAAAAATATTTCGATACCTGGTATAACTACGCCGGATATTACGGCCGTGTGACCCTGGATCAGGTTTTCAATCTCCCGCTTGGTGTAGTAGTCTTGTTGGTCGTGCTGATGGCGTTGTTTATGTTCTGGGGTGGAGAACAACTGGAACGCATCTTCGGCGGTCGTGACCTGAGCAAGGAACCCAAACTGCGTATCGTAGGCGCAGGTGCTTTGTTTGTATTGGCCGTGGGCGTCATCCTGATCGGCTCCCCCAGCCTGGATGAAAAATACACCCGAGCCTCGATCACACGTACATATGTCCAGGAAGCCCCGGAAGGCACGACAGAGGAAGAATTACAGGCGCTGGAGCCCCTCCAGGTGAAATTAAGTCCCGACGAGGCGCTGGCAAGGCGTGAAATGCAAATCTCGCCCGCTGAATTGTTCACCACGCTGCACGACCAGAAGCTAAAACCTGTCATGTTGGACGTCCGTCCGGAAGCGCAATACAACCTCTTCCACATTCGAGGCGCACAAAATATCCAGGTAAGTGAACTGCCCACTTACGCGAAAGAGCTGATCGCGGAGTACGCGCCTAATCGTGTCATCGTTGTGATGAGTAATGACGAGACAAACGCCACCCAGGCTTGGAAAGTATTGGTCGCTGAAAGGGTTTCAAACGTGTATATCCTGGAAGGCGGACTGAACAACTGGATCGCATTCTTCGGCGCGGAGGATCGCAACATCGAGGGCAAAGTGGCCAGCCCGGCAAACGATCAATTGGAATATATCTTCCCGGCTGCATTGGGCGACCGTTATGAGTGTTCAGATCCGAGCCCCATCAAATTCGAAGAGTTGGAATTTGAACCCAAGATTCAACTGCAACTCAAACGAGACAAGAGTGGCGGTGGCTGCGGGTAAGCGAGCGATATCCCTTTAAACCATCGAACCCTGAAGGATGTACATCCTTCAGGGTTTTCTCATTTGCACATAATTTTCAAAGGCACTATTTGTCGTACTCACTAAAGACAGATACCAAGGCAAAATATTCTTTTTCTGAAAAACCCAAACCACGCCGGAACCATTCATCGATCGTACCAAACTCCTCTTTGACCTGCGTGAGAGCAGCGTTCAGATATTCGGTGCGCGCATCCAAGAGAGGTGCATACATCTTCCAGGGAACGCCAAAATACGACAACTTGCTCAGCCGCCGGAATATTTCTTCTGTATAGGCATCCAGACGCTCATTTGTCTTGAGATAATCTTCCATTACAGATTCAGCCGAAACGCCCAGCACAAGTTGGAGCAGGCTTGAAACAACACCTGTGCGGTCTTTGCCTGCTGAGCAGTGGATCAGCACGGGCAGGTTCTCAGGGTTTGAGATGCGCTGGAACAGGGCTTTCAACTGGGGTAAATAGCGGGTAGCATACTCACGATAGGCCTGATAAGACTCAGCCACATAATCCACCCTGCGCTCGCTGCCGAACATCAGGGAAAACAGCCGGTGCAGCGAACGTCCGTGATAGTCAATGATCGGGCGCATGGGGATGTTGAAAAACGTAAAAGGCTTGGCAGTTGGGACTCGATCTGGCTCTTTCCTACGTTCGAGTTCTGAACGTAAATCGCAAACGGTTTTAATCCCTAAAGAAGCGATACGCTCGAGATCGGCATCTGTGGCCTTTGAAAGATCGCCGCTGCGATAGAGCAATCCTTCTTTTAGGCGTGTCCCGTTTTGTGTCCTGTAACCGCCAAAGTCACGAAAATTGTTAATAGATTGCATGTGGTTTGTTAGCTGCCTTTTCCCTAAAATTCCAAGTACAATGCCTGCGTTGGGTCCCAACAATATCAAACAGTGATAATGTTGTCAATTTATTCAAGTGCAACCCTTCAAGATTGTCAGTGCAGTGCCTATACAGTTCCAAAACAGGAGATCATCCCGAATGTCCATCCCCGATTACATACCTACATTCAGCCTTGAAGATGCTATCCAAATCGCACAAAAACTTTACAATTTATCAACTACAGCAAAACTCTTGCCGAGTTACCAGGATCAGAACTTTATGCTGAACACTGAAAATGGGGAGCGCTATGTGCTCAAAATTGCCAATGGGGCGGAAATATGCGCCCACCTGGAAGCCCAGAATCAAGTCATGGGACACCTGGCACAGAGAGTCGCTTTTTGCCCACAAGTGGTATCTGCGCAAAACGGAGAAGAGATCCTTGTTGTGGAATCGGCCAGCGAGGTGAAACATTTTGTACGATTGGTAACCTACTTGCCCGGCAAGCCAATGGGCTTTATCAAACGACATTCCCCGGAACTACTGGATGACATTGGCTTCAAGCTTGGGCAGCTAACATCGGCCTTGCAAGGACTCGACTATAGCGGTTTGCAACAAGATCTTCAATGGGATTTTGCCAACGGGCTTGAAATTGTAATAAACTATGCG
>JBAVJG010000019.1:0-9360 GCA_049687655.1 Anaerolineales bacterium
TACCGGTAAAGAGATCGACCGGCCCGAAGGATTTGGAGAGTGAGTTAGCGGTGATGAGAGACATTATTAACCAGAGATAAACGCAGATGAATAAGATGTTTTTGATGAACGCCCCGAATTATAACCGCCCAAGCCCCACCCGGCATCTCCCAAATCCGACTACAGCGAGTCCCCGAATTAGAAGATTATAGGACTTACGCACATTGCGAAAAGATCCCGAAACTAAGGGGGGCGTGCTGCGCACGCCCCCCTTAGTTTCGGGCTACCTGCGTATTTTTGCGTAAGTCCTGGATTATTTCCTCGTCGGATTTGGGGAGGTGTCCGCAGGGCGGAGGGGAATTCATTTCACAATTGCATACAAATACACATCCCGCGGCTCATCGCTGATATTGGGATGCAGGACATAGCGTCGCAGTAGCCCTTCACGTTCCATCCCCGCTTTTTCCAGCACGCGTGCGGAGCCAATGTTGTCCACGTCGCAAAAGGCCTGCACCCGAAAAATATCAGGTTGTTTAAAAGCCCACTCGATCACGGCGCGCAGAACTTCGGTCATATAGCCTTTGCCCCAATACGGACGCGCCAGAACATAGCCAACTTCTAGTTTCAGCTTCATGGGGAATAAACCGAACATGCCGATCAATTTATTGTCATCGTTGAGGGTAATAGCGTAGGCGAAATCTTTTCCCGTTCGCCATAACTGCCCACAGGCAAGCAGGAATTGTTCAGTATCCTGAATGTTCTGATGTGGTTTCCAGGTCAGATAGCGCGTCACTTCGGGGTCCTGGGCGTAAGTCTCGAAGATGGCAGACGCGTCTTCCATGCGCACCTTACGCAGGATAAAACGTTCTGTTTCGATCTTTTCAGACGAGTTCATTAATTTATTTCTTCTTGCCATTCCCCCGATAAAAGCGGATGGTGGCCTTCTCCATGGTGACCATCCCGGCCTGGATACTTCCATCGATAGATTCCAGGTACGCTTCGAGATATTTCTTGGTATCCACGATTTCGACCACGATGGGCAGGTCTTCAGAAAGACGCGTGAACTTAAATGTCTGGATCTCGCGGCTGTTGGCACCGTAGCCCATCATGCCACGCAGGACGGTGGCGCCAGCCAGCCCCTGCTCTTTTGCCTGCAAGACCAGCCACTCATACAAAGGCTTGCCCTTGTATTTGTCGGCTTCGCCAATGAAAATCCGCAGCAGATAGCCCTCTTCTGGGAGTTGCATGATCACCTCCAGACCAGATAAGCGACGGTACGTCCCAACCAGACCAGCAATAATCCAAACACAACATTAACTGCGATATTGGTCAACGCGTTGAGCATCTGTCCGCTGCGGGCCAGGTTAAGCGTGTCATTGCCAAAGGACGAAAAGGTAGTGAAACCACCCAGCAAACCGATAAATATCAGCAGACGCGTTTCACTCGCAAAAATACCGCGTGCTTCGGCCAGTTCTCCCAGAAAGCCGATAACGAAACAACCGATCAGGTTGACCGTCAAAGTGCCGTAGGGAAAATCCAGGCTTTTGCTCAAACCTTGCGTCCAACCACCGACCAGATAGCGCAGAGCCGAACCGATAAAGCCGCCAAGTCCGACGATAAATACGTTCAGCAAGGATGTCTCCGTTAATCAGAATCGATGTCGCCAGGGTTCTCTCCCGGAATGTGGACGGCTTTCTCTTTGCCCAGCTCCAACGAGCGCTGGTAAGCCGCCCAGACCGCGCGCGAAATGGCCGTACGAAAGCCTGCTTTCTCGAGGTAATACAAAGCCTCGGCAGAGGTGCCGCCCGGCGAAGTGACCTGGTTGCGCAGCGTGGCGGGATGTCGTTCCGCCTGGTAATAGTAATCCACTGAGCCGCGAATGGTTTTCAATACCAGTTGCTCGGCGATACGGCGAGGGAAGCCCATGTGCACACCGGCATCGATCAAGGCTTCGGTGAACAGGAAAATATAGGCTGGGCCCGTTCCGGAGAGCGCGGTGGCCATATCCATATAAGATTCGTCTTCAACAAAGACTTCATCGCCCAACGCACCCAGGATCTGGCGTGCCATCTGTTGCTGCTCCTCTGAAGTGCCTTTTGAGGCAGTCCAGACGGTTATGCCTTCACCGATCTGTCCAGGTGTGTTGGGCATCGAGCGCACGACGACCTTGTGCTTCAAGGTTTTGCTGATCTTCTGGATGGTTGCACCCGCCACAATCGAGAGAACCAATGCATCCGGGCGGATATTATACAGACCAGTCAGCACTTCGGTCAGACGCTGCGGTTTGACCGAGAGCACGATCACGTCCGCGTCCGAGGCGGCTGACGCGTTATCCGTTGTGGTTTGAATGCCGTACTTTTCGTGCAGCGTTTGTCCCCGTTTTTCACGCGGACCCGATGCGAGAATGTTTTCAGGATTGGCTAGTTTCTGGCGGATGAGTCCCGCGATCATAGCCTCAGCCATCACGCCGGGGCCGATAAAAGTGATTTTCTTGTCAAGCATAATTTCTCCTTGGATACCGTATCATAACACGCCGTTATCCCCTGTTCCAGGAGCAATAACTCAAACAGGACGTACGCAGTTGAATGATAGAACACCGAAAATAAGGGGGCGTGCTGCGCGCGCCCCCTTATTTTCGGAACCCTTTTGCGAACTGTGTAAGTCTTTCAATGTTAAATATCGAAGGCCACGTTTCTCCCGGTTAGGAATTTCGCAAACGTGACCTTCAAACCAAAGTTTAGATACCAGCGGCTTTTTTCAGCGCTTCAGCTTTGTCCGTCTGTTCCCAGGGAAATTCGACATCTTCACGGCCGAAGTGACCGTAGGCAGCGGTTTGACGATAGATGGGTTTGCGCAGGTCGAGGTCACGGATGATCGCGCCGGGGCGCAGGTCGAAGTGCTGGGTGATGAGCTCGGCAATCTTGTCGTCCGCGATTGCCCCCGTCCCAAACGTCTCCACATTGACCGAGAGCGGGTGCGCCACACCGATAGCGTAGGCCACCTGGATCTCGCAGCGCTCAGCCAGGCCGGCCGCGACCACGTTTTTGGCGGCCCAGCGCGCGGCATAGGCGGCAGAACGGTCCACTTTCGTGGGGTCTTTCCCGGAGAAAGCGCCGCCGCCATGACGTCCCATGCCACCGTATGTATCGACGATGATCTTGCGACCGGTCACACCGGCATCACCCAGCGGACCGCCGATCACAAAGCGACCGGTGGGGTTGACGTAGATCTTGAGATCATCATCCACCATGTCCGCGGGCAGAACCGGATTAATGACATGCTCGATAATCGCTGCATGAATGTCTTCCTGTTCGATGTCAGGAGCATGCTGGGTTGAAATGAGCACCGTATCAACGCGCCTGGGTTTGCCGTAAGCATATTCAACCGTGACCTGACTCTTGCCATCCGGACGCAGCCACTCCAGCGTGCTATCTTTGCGGACTTCGGAGAGACGCAAAGTCAGCTTGTGTGCCAGATAAATTGGCATTGGCATCAGGGTGGGCGTTTCATTGCAGGCATACCCAAACATCATGCCCTGGTCACCTGCACCGATCATATCCAGTTCAGCATCGTCGCCGCCTTTCGCTTCCATTGATTTGTTTACGCCCATGGCGATATCCGGGCTTTGACTGGCAATGGCCGAGAGCACACCACAGGTATTGCCGTCAAAGCCCTTCTTGGCGCGATCGTAGCCAATCTCTACAACAACCTTGCGGACAAGGTCATCGAAGTTGACAAAGGCTTCTGTCGTGATCTCACCCAGCAGCATGACATAGCCGGTCTTGGTGGCGGTTTCACATGCCACTCGCGAATAAGGATCCTGCTCCAGGCAGGCATCCAACACCGCATCGCTGATCTGGTCGCACATCTTGTCGGGGTGACCTTCCGTTACTGATTCTGATGTAAACATTAGCTTTGGAGAAGTCATAAAGGTAGTACTCATAGGTTGCACCTCTTTTGAAAATGAAAATGCCCTTTTCAGACTAACCGAGAAAGGGCATTTTGCATACAATTTTGGCTGCCCTCTCATCTTCCAGAAACAACCATCTGCCGGATTTAGCACCTTGGATTAGTTTCGTAGTTGGCTGGTTGCGTAGTTTTGTAGTCGAATCACTATCAAACTACTAAACTAACGAACTACCCAACTAAACAGGTTGCTGAGGCTTCGCAGGGCCGGTCCCTCCGCCTCTCTGGATAAGAGCGCCGATTAGGGCTATTGGATTGTGGCGGGATAATACCACATGTGAAAATTTGCGTCAATTAAAAACAGCCGCCGAAGAGTTTCGGCGGCTGTCCATAAAATACATTTTAATCTGATGCGCAACGGAACCCGATTCTGGGAGAGAACTCACCCAGATAGGCTTGACTGCCGAATTGGGCATCATAGTTGGGGCCTAATACCGAAGCCCTGTTTGATACACGGACTTCCACTTCGCCCTCCGCATAGGAACCGCCGCGTACTACACGCTTGAAATACGCTGTGCGCAACTCTGGTCCATTGGGATTACTGGCAGGGCCACCCGAGTAGTATTCAGAATCATAATAGTCGTTTGTCCATTCGAAGACATTCCCGGCCATATCCAATGCCCCAAACGGGCTGGCACCGGCTGGATAGTTGCCTACCTGGTTTGTGTCACTTAGCATATAATTGAAATTGGCGCGAGTGTCATCCGGTGCATCTTCGCCCCAAGGATACATGTTGACCGTATTACCGCGAGCAGCGTATTCCCACTCTGCTTCGGTGGGCAGGCGGCGGCCAGCCCATTCACAATACTGTTTTGCAGAATCCCAGGTTACATTGACTACCGGAAAATCATTAAACTCAGCGTTGTTGAAATAGGACGTGTGCGACTCAGAGGAGGTACTCTGCGGAGGACTACATGACCCATCCTGGACACACAGCAGGAACATAGCGTTCGTTACCTCGGTTTTGTCGATCCAATAGCCTTTCATCTCGACTTTATGCACGGGTTTTTCATCCGAGGCGGCACGCGGATCCAAGCCGCCCATCTGGAAGGTTCCCTCCGGGACAAATACCTGGACCATGTCGTCTGATGAGGAAGTGCGTTCAGAACCCGCTTTGCTGCCTCCCAATTGACAGGCAGTGCTCAACAAAGCCATTGCTAATAAAACTGGAAATAGTTTTTTCATAGCGAACCTCCGAATATCGAACTCAGTTTGAAGTATTTGCGGGCGATATAGGTTACAGTATCACCCACAGGTAACAGTATGGTACTATTTTGTGACCTTCTGTTACCCATTTTACTTATTCTTGCATATAATATAAGCAAGTAGCATTACAAATTCATTCGAAAGTGTGCCTATGACAACCACTGACCTTTCCAACTCTCAAGCAGCTTTACGCGTGTTCATCGTTTGTGACCAGTCGGATACCGCACCCATCTGGGGATATATGATTCGTGAGAAGGGATTGGTAGCCATCCTCGAAACATCAGTTCAACGTGCCATGGGACGTGCTATTGAAGATATCCCCGATTTGATCATCATTGACGTCAACGCTTCTCACGAAGAGCGGATCTCACTATGCAAAAAATTCCGCGCGCTAAGCTCCAGTCCTATTCTCCTGTTCCTGCCTGCAAACAATGAAGCGGAGATTCTGGAAGCCTACGAAACAGGTGTGGATGAATGCGTCATCAAGCCCATTAGCCCCGCAATTTTCCTTGCCAAGATCGCGGCCTGGTCGCGTCGTTCCTGGACCGAGCCCATGTCTCCACGCCGGACGAACAGACTGCGCCTGGACCCCTCCCGCCGCTCAGCGCTCAGCGCTAACGGTGAAGACGTGCGCCTGACCAACCTGGAATTTCGGCTGCTGCACTTGCTGATGAGCAGGCCAGGCTTCGTGTTCCAGAGCGAAGACATTATCCAGACGGTGTGGGGTTCTCAGCGAGAGAACGACCAGTCTCTGCTCAAGAATATGATCTATCGTTTACGAAAGAAGTTGGAAGAAGAAGCCGGGGAGACCAACCTGATCCAGACCTGGCCGGGTGGGTACAGTTTCCAGGAAGATTAATTTTGGGACATCTTTAGAACGGCGGCGGGGACGCCGCCTCGAGTGAACTATTCATCTGCTGCGCAACGGAAACCTATCTTGGATGATTGTTCACCATCACGGCCGGGTGTATCAAAGGACGCATTGGGAGCAGGACCTAGGGCTGAACCCCGTTTAGAGACCCGCAAATTGATCCATTCATCCTGGAATGAGCCGCCCCGAATCACACGCCAGTTGGTTCCGCTTGTTTCCGGGCCGGGGGGATTATGTTCCGGAGAAATGCTGTAGTACCCACCCCCATAAAGATCCGCCACCCATTCCCAGACGTTGCCGGCCATGTCCAATGCGCCGAAGGGACTGGCACCAGCGGCATACGATCCAACCCGGCTGGTATCGTTCACCAGGCGGTTGAAGTTGGCATAGACCTCGCTGGGTGGTTCATCGCCCCAGGGATAGTTACGTAAATCGTCACCCCGCGCGGCGCGCTCCCACTCCGCTTCTGTGGGCAGGCGGCGTTCGGCCCAGTCGCAGTAGAGGCTGGCCTGTCCCCAGGTGACGCGCACAACCGGGTAATCTTTGAATTCTTCGTTATTGAAATATGAAAATCGTCTGTCAGAGGCCCAATCGCCAGGGAGTGTACAGGCACCGGCCTGCACACACAGCACATACATGGCGTTAGTGACTTCCAGTTGATCGATCCAGAAGGCATCCAGTGAGACGGTGTGGGCGGGCAGTTCATCGCTGCCAACTGAGTAGACGTCCAGGCCGCCCATGCGCACCACCCCGGCCGGTACGAAAACCTGCGGCATGCCATCGATAGGCGAGGTGCGCTCGGTCGGCAGGGTCGCAACAGTAGCTGGTGGGGCAGGGGTTGGTGCATCTGTTTCGGGGAGGGATGTTTCAACGGGGGCAACTATGAGTGTAGCCTGCACTGGAGTAATGGTAGCAGGCCGGGGCGTGGCAGGAGGCGCAACGGGCGTCGGTTGGCAGGCTGCGCTGAGAAAGGCCAGGATAAACAGGCCGGGTATAAGTTTTGACTTCATTGCTATCCAGTGCTTAGCGGACGAAATCCAGCGCGTATTGCGCATCGGGGTAGCCGGGTCGGTGGGAGAGCGCCTTTTCCCAATCGGCGCGCGCACCTTTGGTATCGCCCTGGCGGTAGAGCGCCCAGCCATGCCACAGCCAGGCCTCTTCGGAATTGGGTGTGCGGTCGAGCGCATAGCGAGTCAGGGTAAGCAGATCTTCCGTGCGGTGCGAATGGAAGTAGGCCAGGAACGGGCTGAACTGGTAGCGCATCATACGCTGCGGCAGACCGATGTTGCGTGCCTGATCGAAGGCGCGGGCGGCTTCTTCGTAGCTTTCGAAGTAGACCAGGTTGGCTCCGTAGTTGAACCAGGCGTACGCGTCATTCGGGTGGGAGGCTGCTTCCGATTGTGAGGCAGTCAACGCGTTCTGACGGTTGACATCCGGGTTCCAATCCGGGCCAAGGATGGTGCGCAATTCGCCCTCTTCTTCGGGCAGGTAGACCAGCATATAAACGTAGTTGAACGGTTTCCAGCCTTTTCCCAGGTCTTCGTAGGAAACCACCTGATTCGCGCCGTGGAAAGAATCCTGTCCGGTGAAAGTGCGGGTCGCATCGTCGTAGCCGGTGACCAGCAAGTAATGGGCAGCCCACAGGTCGTCGTTGGGCCAGTAGGGGTCTTCGAAGGCGAAGGTCTCCTCGATGATGACCGGGAAGCCAGCCGCCAGCAGGCGTTTGAGCAGGGTAATATTCCCATTGACGCGGTACTCAGCCCGCAGCCATCCGGCGTAGTTGCGCACCCAGTAGACCATCTCTTCGGGGTTGACGTTGCGGTCGTCGCGTTCGGGCTTGATGACGTTGGAGACGTCGAACTGGTCGCCGTTCCAGTTATAGACGTGCAAGGCCATCGAGAGCGTGGCCGGGCCACAGTTGTTCATGTCCTGCAATTCGTATGGCGGCGGGGCCAGAGATACCTGCGCGGGAAGCGGTTCCAGCGTGGCCGTAGGGGTGAGGGTTGGCTGACCGGTGGGAGACGGTTGCGGGGTAACGGTGATTATAGTCGCTTCTGCCTCGATCAGTTCAGGCGTAACAGGTCTGGCTGTCGGCACCGGACCGGCGGGATGTACGACACCGTTGACGTAAGCCGTCAGGCGTTCCCAGCCCCACGACGCGCGGGCGTTAATCCCAGGGATTTGAAAGAGAAGCACTGCCAGAACAATCAGCGCGGAGAAAACGAGTAAAACGTTCTTTTTCGACATGCGTGCGAGTCTATCACGAGAAGATGAGTTGGAGTTTAGTTTTTTTAAGTGATGAGGTTGCGTCGCATCCGGTTTAGTGGACATTTTTCCATTGAAATGCACCACTCTTTTAATGGATTAATCCTGTCCGGGAGGTGCGACGCATTATTTCTGTGCTTCCCACTCTTTGACCTGCTCGAACAAGCGTCCCAGCGGTTTCAAATCCGCTACGGGGACGGCAAGATTCTTGGTGCGCGTTTTACTGTATTGGAACACGCGGCTGCCAGGCTGGATCTGACTACATTTGCGACCGAACTCTTCGTAGGAAATGTAACCGGTCAGGAAGATATCCATCCCGTAAACCCAGATGTTACCCCATGCGTATGGATCGATCAGATACGGTTTGCCCATGTATGGGCTGTGGATTCCCAGCCTGGCGGCGGGCATCTGGTCGACGTGAACGGACGCCAGCGCATAAAACTGATCGTCCACTTTGACACGCGTGCGCGGAGGCAATTCTACCCTGCGCGTCAAAAACTCGCGACCCTGGGCCTGCCCACCGATTTCGACGTTGAGAGTCCGGTCTGATTCAGATTTTAGCGTCAGCGGGTTGATGGGCTGCCAGTTGATGGGCTTAGACCAGGACTTGTCCATGGCGTGTATCAGGTAGGCAGGCTGACCCGCATCCAACGCTTTGCCTAAATCATCCTGCGAGGCGGCGAAAAGACCGGTCAGGAAGGCGAAGAGGTACAGGTCGTCGTCGCGGTGGCCATCGGCGGCGTGCTGGTCGGAAGGCACCAGGGCCGGGGCTTTCAGGAGCAGCTCTGGCTGAGTCCGCAGCGAGGAAACCTGTCCGCGGTGCGAGATGAAAAAGGACTTGATGTCACAGCGATGGCCACCGAGCGAGACGTCGTATCTGTCCGGATTGGTAAAGGGGGTGGCGCCTTTGACATCGTAAGGGATATCCCGCTCGCTTAGATGCCGTCGGAAGGCCAGTTCGACAGCCACACCCGCCACGATGCGCCGCAGGCGGTTGAAGGGCGAGCCACCCATACGGTCGTAGGTGTAGGGCAGCGAGCGGATGGCGTAGGCGATACCACCCTCGGTCAGGT
>JBAVJG010000020.1:0-3185 GCA_049687655.1 Anaerolineales bacterium
GGACGTTTCTCTGAGTGCAGGGCCAGAAATGCAATCAGAACTAGCAATGGCAGAATTAACATCGCCTGCGTGCGAAGAAGCAACAGGATACCAAAAATCCCCCCGGCGATGAAAGCGCTCAGTCTGTCTTTTCGTTCCAACCAGCGGAAGGCGAACAGACAGGCCAGTAGAATTAAAAGTAACGTCGGGTTGTCCACCAGCAGCATCTTGGTATTGGAAACGCGTGTGCCGGATGAGACCAGCAAGCTGGTCCACTCTCTGGAGATGGCTAGCAGGGCAATGGTCACACCTGCGAGGCGGCTGTGTAGCTTCCTGCCCAATGCAAAAAAGACAACCGGAAGCGAAGCCAGCACCAGCGTTTGTCCCAGGATGATCAGGGGATAGTTTTCACTAAAGAGCAGGTGCAGCGTGGCCAGGAAAACGATGTATAGCGGACGGGTGGGAATATCCCCAGTATAGTCCGTGCCAATCAACAGACTGTGAGCCATGTGATCGTAGTAGGCTGTATCAGAGTGAGGCAGGGGCATGTTTGCAGGTGGGTCGATGGGGAAGTAAAAGCTGTTCTTCAGAACTTCATTGGGCACACTCAACCAGACGCCTGCCGCCAGCGCCCAGATGAGTACACCAATCAAAAAATCTGTCCGGCGCGAATTGGTTTTGAACAACGGAAGCAAGCTAAGGGGCAGGCAGGATGCGGCAAGGATCAGTGCCAATCCCAGTTGCCAGCCCTGGATTGGTACCCCTGGTTCACCCCAGTAGGCCGGGTCCGGCGTCACACCCAGTTTGGTAAGCCCGATAAATCCAAATACAAAGAGCAGGATTGCAAACGCGATCAATGCAGGTTTAAACGCTGGAAAATCCGCTTTATGGAATCCGTACCGCAAGACAAGCACCCACAGCGTTGACTGGAGGCTGAAGAGGATGATAAATGCCAGCAGCGGCCAGGTGCGCTCGAAGAAGGGCAGCAGCCGGTCGGGGTCCCACCAACGAAGGGTAAATGCCCCGGTGGCTGTCAGCGCGGCAAGTAACGGGAAAGCTATTGCCAGGAATTTATACAGTACAGGACGGGCATCTGGTACCAGCCAACGAGCGCGGAAGTACGTATTACGCCAGGAAAAAAAAGCGGCGACCACTGAGGCTAGAATTGTCACGAACAGGGGCAATATCAAAGCCCAGCGCAGAACTGAAATGCCCCCACCTTCGGATGGGATGCGTAGCAGAGTATATAAAGCGACCGCTGCTTCCAAAAATACCAGCAGGAAGAACAGCGGCCAGATATCCAGCAAACTAGATTGTCTGTTATTCATCTGGATCTAAAATTGAAAGCCTCCGCGGGCCGGGACGACCTTGTAGGAAAAGTTATTGACATAACCGAATAGCTGTTGTTGAAGTTGCACCCATTCTGGCGAGTTCAAAACATTTTCGGCACGTTTGGCATTGTCAGCCAAAAGACCAACCTGGATCTGCGGGTAGTGACCGTAAATCGTTGCCCATGCCTCGATAGGTTGCAGCCCCAGGCGTTGTACACCCGGTACGAACTCACCAACCACGAACTCAAAATACTCCTGATCTTTTTCAGGCGAGATATCCCATGTCATTAAAACTTTAACAGGCACGAATAAGTTCTCCTATTTGCCCTGATAGTTTAACACAACAACACGCGTTTCCTGTGGTAGACCGGTACGGGTTACTTTAATGGACTCTTCTGGTTCAGTAGTGCCAAGCCCCATTTCTTTCAGGAATTTGTCGAGGGAATCAAGTTCCAGTTTTGCATCTTTGGTAGCATAGTGCATGGGAATGACGATGTTGGGCTCCAGCACGCTGATGACCTCCGCCGCTTTGGCGGCATTCAATCCGCCACCGCCGCCGACGGGGACTAGCGCCACGTTGACCGCACCCAGCGCTTCAACCTGGGTCTGTGATGGGACCTGTTTTAAATCCCCAAGATGTGCAACTGTGATACCGTCATAATCGAACACATAGAGGGTGTTACGCAACTCATCATTGCCTTTTTTGCCATGACCATTGGTCTGAATACCAGTGATAAAGACACCACCGATCTCAAACTCGCCAGGTCCGGTGATGACATGCGATGTGCCTTTTACAGCCTGGGTGTTATTGTGTCCCAAGGCATCATGACTGACGGTTACAATGTCGGCTTTAAGTTTGAGTACATCATAGCCGATGCTGGCATTGTCATATGGGTCAGTAACCACAGTTGCCATGCTGCGTTCAGTAAGTCGGAAACAGGAATGTCCGTACCAGGTGATTTCCATATTAAGTCTAGTTCCTCCGGTTGTTATTATACTCGTTCTAATATACCAGTCCTCCGTAGTTGACTGTTATATTTTCCTTGATTGTACTATAATAGAACGGCTGTTCACATAATGAAAAACACTAACTCTTATGGAATTCAAACTTAACGCTCCTTTCCAACCCACCGGCGACCAGCCGGAAGCTATCAATCAGCTCGTGCAAGGCGTCCAAAACGGAAGCAGGCACCAGGTTCTGCTGGGTGCGACAGGTACCGGAAAAACGTTTACGATCGCCTCTGTCATCCAACAGTTGCAGAAACCGGCGCTTATCATGGCGCACAACAAGACCCTGGCGGCGCAGCTGTATGCCGAATTCAAGGATTTCTTCCCCGAGAATGCCGTCTCGTATTTTGTCTCGTACTACGACTACTACCAGCCCGAAGCCTACGTCCCGCGCCACGATCTGTACATCGAGAAAGAGACTGACATCAACGAGGAGATCGAGCGTATGCGGCTGGCGGCCACAACTGCACTCATCTCGCGCAAAGACGTCATTATCGTGGCCTCGGTTTCGTGCATTTATGGACTGGGCAGCCCGGACGAATTTCTCAAAGCTTCGGTGACGTTGCGCGTGGGAGAGATTTATAGACGGAATGCGCTCATCCGAAAGTTGATCGAATCCCAGTACACCCGCAACGATCTGGACCTCAAGCCGGGTACCTTCCGAGTGCGGGGTGACACGCTGGAAATTATTCCCGCCTACGAAGACAAGAACGGATACCGCATCACCTTCTTCGGGGACGAAGTGGAACGTATTATGCAGTTCGTCCCGCTGACGGGTGAAATTCTGGATGAGCCCGAAGACGCCTCGATCTATCCCGCCAAGCATTACATGACAGAAGGCGACAGGTTTAAAGAAGCCATCAGCAA
>JBAVJG010000021.1:0-2968 GCA_049687655.1 Anaerolineales bacterium
CTTATGACCCCGTTTTCATCCTGGGGAGAGGCGCCACCGCCGCTGCTGTATCCGCCCGTGATTCCGCTCTCAATGATAAGAGGAATGCTTTGCAGTTCAGGGTCAACGGTGAGTGAAAATTCGAACCCACGCAAATCTCCTTGCTGCATGAAGTGCGCGGAGAGAACCGTCGCCCGGTAACCAAGAATCTCCAAAGACTGGTTGATCTGCCATTCCTGCCCTAAATCCATCGTTGGACCTGGCTCAAAGGTAAAGGTGTAAGGTTGAAGGAAGTGTATACCTGCTGCGTCATCTTGAGCGTCAGGGAGACGGGCAAGGCTTTGCCATAGGCCTTTGTACGCCCATTGTCCGGGCTGCACGTCCGTGATGCCGATCTCATCAAACGATGCCGGTTCGATCGGATATTCGTTCCCGTTTTCATCCAGCAGTTTTGTATCCCAGCCGCCCAGTACGACATTAGAAAGGCGCGGGTCATCCCAGTTGGTCCGGCCGATCAGGTAATAGCCGTCATCGATTGGGATGATCTTTTCGATCTGAATCGAGATGTCCGGCGATGATTCGGGCACCATAGGCGTTTCCCCTGCAGAATCCGGCGGGTTGAAGGTGATCTGCCAGGGGTGGGAGATCTCCACGTAGCCGATGCTGATTACCAGCGGCGCAACAATTTTTCCGTTCATCAAGGCATAGGATTTGATAATGCCGTTTTCGTCGCGTTCGGTTGGCTGCCGGCCGGTGCCGCTTCCATCCGGCGAGAAACCGGATGCAACCGTTGTCCTGATACTGCGAAATTCCGGCCCGGCGGACAGGGTGAATTCAAAGCCATTGAGATCCTCAGGCATAAAGCGCATCCACTCGCGGTCTTGCAGGTCCTGGTGGGTTACATAACGCGCCGTGAGGATTTCGACAGGTTTTCCCAGGATCTCGATTACCTGGTTGATGGCCCATTCTTGTCCGGGCTGCGGGTTTGTGCCGGGGTCGAAGGTGAACTGGGGCCTGGCTTCCAGCGGCAGATTGGCGCCGGCCCAGGGCAGGGTCAGCGTGAGCGGCGGGGTAAAAGGGGCATCGCTCAAGCTGTATCCTAGCAAACCGCGGCGCGGCTCAACAAGCCCGTAGCGTGCGTCCTCAACCCGGCTCAAGGGGATCTTTTGTCCGTTGGCATCGATCAGGCTGACTTCGGCCCCGGTGCCCACGCCGTAATCGGCGTACAGGCCTTCTTCCCAACGAATGCTGGTTTCGATGAGATGCCCGCGGCCGGTGGCTTTCACATCTTCCAGGTGATAGGATAAGCCCATGAAGGTATCCGAATTCGCCAGGGAAACGGACGGCGGCAGGGTGGGCGTTGGCACTGGAGTAGCGATCTCCATCATCGGGACGACCGTCAAGTCCGGCGGCGCGGGGACAAAGCGCAGAGTCAGTTCCCAGTCCTGTGGCGCGGCAGCCGGGGCGACATCCTGCAAACAGGGCAGCAGGAAAGCAGCCGTCTGGTCAGTCGACGGGATAGGCGGATAAATCATCGTGTTGCGGTAACCAGTCTCCCACCCAGTACCTTCCCCGCTGGTGATCGATAAGGCTGTTCCATTGGACAACCCCAGGCTCGGCGCAGACGGATGGCAGGCAAAACCGCCCTCCCCTTTGGGGCGCGCAGAGCGTGGAATACCGTTCACGCTGAAAATGAGCACGGTTCTTTCTGGCGTCAGGTAGGCCTGCTCCACCGTTAACGTAATTCCTTCACGGGTCAGGCTGACCGGCTCGGCCAGAACGCGGATTTCGGCTCCCTGCTCCACAAGTCCCACGCCGGGGGTGTAACCCAGCGAACGGCCAACGGCATAGGCGATGCCGGTCAGCAGACTCAGGGCAACCAGTACGATCAGTACCGCAAGCGCCGGGCGGGCGCGCAGGGTTTGCATCAAGGTTTTCCTTTCGAGCCGCGCCGCAATGCGCGGGAACAGATCGAGCTCGTCCGGCACGTACGGGCGGGCAGCAACGTCGAGAACATCTCGATACGTCCGGTTCATTCCGCGCTCCTTTCCGAGCCGAGCAGGTCCCGCAGGCGGGCGCGGGCGGCGTGCAACAGCCATTTGATCGTGCCGGGCGCGACTTCCAGCGCCTGCGCCATTTCCTGCTCGCTCATCTCGAGGTAATAGCGCTGGACGATCACGGCGCGCTGCCGCGGCGACAGTTTAGACAAGGATCGGATGATTTCACCGGCAAGCTGGGCAAACTCCACCTGTGATTCGACCGAAGCGGCCTGCGCCAGCAGGTGTTTCGACGGATACGGGATCGGCATCCAGCGAGACAACTTTTTTATCCTGGCGGACAGCATTCAAGGCGGCGTGCACCACGCTGCGCATCAGGTACGGCTCGAACGGGCGAGTTTCGTCAAACTGCCGGATGCGTTGGTACAGACGGATGAACGTCTCCTGGACGATGTCTTCCGACAGGGCTTCGTTGTGCGTGACGAAAAACGCAGCTCGCGCCGCCCTGACCTGGTAGCGTTTTACCAGCGATTCCAACCCGCTGATCTCGCCGTTTTTCATCAGGCGAACGGCTTCGCGATCATCCATGCATTTTTCCGTCGTCGTGTGCGTTCACATTAGGTATACACAATGATATGTCAAAAGGTTGGGGGTGGAATAGAACTGTTTCTCCAATTGTAATAGGTGGACGAAAAATATGGCAGCTTAAACAAACACTCTCTGTGCTTCAAAAGCATGGAGAGCCTGGCTTGGTCTTAAATAGAAGCGGTTTTTCAAATTTATCCCAATCAAAAGCGGCAGAGTTAAATCTCCGCCGCTTTTACTTTTGGTCTACTAGGGCGTGTAATAGTTGAAAAGTTACCCCGAAACACGACACATTTCTGCCGCCTACGTTGCCGCCTATGTACTTTTGCGATATTTATACCCATACACAATCATTTCCCAGCTTTTCTTTCATCATAAGCGTGAAGAATTAGACTGCTAACCCGGTA